>JAZSAB010000028.1:0-6731 GCA_045601675.1 Faecousia sp. | reverse complement strand
ATGCAGATCGTTGAGTTCCAGCACGTTAAGCCCGGCAAAGGTGCCGCTTTCGTCCGCGTCAAGATGAGAAACGTCATCACCGGCGGCGTCACTGAAACCACCTTCAACCCCAGCGACAAGTACCCCACCGCTTTCATTGAGAGAAAGAAGATGGAGTACTCCTACAACGATGGCGATCTGTACTACTTCATGGATCCCGAGACCTACGATCTGGTACCCATCGACAAGTCCGTTCTGGACGACAGCTTCCGTTTTGTTAAGGAAAACGACACCTGCACCGTTATGAGCTACAAGGGCAGCGTCTTCGGTCTGGAGGCACCCCGCTTTGTTGACCTGGTCGTTACCGCTACCGAGCCCGGCTTCGCAGGCAACACCGCTACCAACACCCTGAAGCCCGCTACTCTGGAGACCGGCGCTGAGGTTAAGGTTCCCCTGTTTATCAACGAGGGTGACAAGATCAACATCGACACCACCACCGGCGAATACCTGGGCCGCTCCAAGGCATAAGTAAGGAGAATCGTTATGACTATTTCTGAAAAGGCAGCTTACCTCAAGGGTCTGATGGACGGTCTGAATCTGGACACCGAGACCGCTGAGGGTAAGATGATCGCTTCCATCGTGGATCTTCTGGGTGATGTCACCAAGAAGCTCACCGATGTGGAGGATACCACCATCGCCATCTGCGACGAGCTGGACGAGATCGAAGACGATCTGGACGCCATTGAGGACGATCTGGACGCCATCGAAGAATACCTCGACGATGAGGAAGAGTACGACGAGGATGATGACGATTACGAAGATGATGACGAGGACGAGTACGACGAAGAAGGCTTCGACTTCGGCGACGAGGATACCACCATCTACGAAGTAGAGTGCCCCTGCGGCGAGATCATCAATTTTGCTGAGGAGACCCTGGAAGAGGGTAGCATGACTTGCCCCAACTGCGGTGAGACTCTGGAATTCAGCCTGGAAGACGACGAATAATAAGCAATGGGTCAGACGAAAAACCGTCTGACCCATTTTCTTTGCCAAAGAAACCCCGGAATCGGATCATCCGATTCCGGGGTGAGCTTTTATTTGCCCTTCATGATTTCTGCCAGGATCTCGCGGTTTGCTGCCAGGTCGGGCAGCAGAACTGCCATCTCCCGAATCCAGGTTTCACGGTAAGTGCCGTCTGCGGGGATCCGTGCGTTTTCGATCTTCAGATCAGAGAGCATGTTGAACACTGCCCAAACATATCCCAGCAGCTCGCTGTTGGTCATGTCGGTGGTGATGTTCGGCAGGATCTTGCGGAACAGGCTATCCATCTCTGTAACGCTTAGGCCTTTACACCCCTTCAGAAGCGCGGAGAGGACTTTTCTCTGACGCTCGGTTCTGGCATAGTCACTGCCAATTGCGCGGATACGGGCGTATGCCACAGCCTGAGAACCGGTGAGATGGTTCATACCGGCCTGCAAGTTCCATTTACCTTCGTTGGTAACTTCCCAGTTGCCGTGCTTGTTGAGGTAGCTTGCCTCAGCGGAGGTGAGCTCGATGTCTACGCCGCCCAGAACATCAATGGCTTCCATGCAGCCGTAGAAGTCCACTTCAATGTTGCCGTGTACGGTAACACCGAAGTTAGTCATAAGGGCCTTATTCAGCAGAGCAGAACCACCGAAGAGATAGCTGGTGTTGATACGGTTGTCCTGGTAGCCGGGGATCTGGACATACATGTCTCGCATGAAGGAGGTCATGGTCACAGTGTTTGTGTTCTTGTTGATGGTGCATAGGATCATAGCGTCAGAACGAGCGCGACCTTCGCCGGAACGGCGGTCCTGACCAATCAGAAGGATGTTTGCAATACCTTCACCCATCTCCAGGGGATTTGCGATATCGCCCCAATCGATGTTGTCGGGGTCCAACGCTTCGTAACCTGCGGGTCTGGATTCACTTTGCTGCTTCAGCCATTCCTCGTATTCTGAAGAGGACATGGTTTCATTACCGGGCTGACGACCGATCAGTCCCAGCATACTGTCCATATAGATGGCACCGACCACCAGCAGCACCAAAATGACAGCCAGCACTACGCAAAGGATGATCATAGATTTTTTCTTCGAAGCCTTTGTTTTGCCTTGTTTGTTCTTGACATTAAAGAACACCTTCAAGGATTCAACAAAGGAGTTCCAAAACTTTTTCATTTTGAAATCCTATCCTTCCAAATGTATTTTCTAAAGACGATGTTAGATATTATACTACAAAATGACAGAAAGTAACGCGTTTTTTCCTTTTTCGCGGTTTATGCAAAAAGTCAGCCGGAAAAATCCGGCAGACTTCTGTTACATTATTGCTGTTCCTGGGGACGTTCGTCCAGGGTGATGTCAAACTCCATTTCCATACCGGAACGGTGGACGGTGATCTCCGTGGTCTCACCGGGCTGGAACTTTCGCAGAGCCAGCAGCAAGTCGTTGGTGCTGCCGATATCGATATCACCAAGCTCCACGATGATATCGTTGGGCTTCAGACCTGCCTTCTGCGCGGCATAGCCGTCCACGATCTCCCGGATAAACGCGCCTGCGGGCACGCCGTAGTTCTGCGCGGTTTCGGGAACATCTTCCACGGTAATGCCCAGGTATGCGCTGGATACATAGCCCTGGTCCTTCAGCTCACCCAGAATGCCCTGGATGTCATCGACGGGAATGGCAAAGCCGATGCCCTCGATGGTAGCACCGCTGGAGCTGGTTCCGGAGTACTTGGCGGTGGTGATACCGATGACTTCGCCTTTCATATTGAACAGAGGTCCGCCGGAGTTGCCGGAGTTGATGGCGGCATCGGTCTGCAGCATGTTGATGGCGGAGCCGTCGGTGGTGACGATGCGGTCCTTGGCGCTGACATAACCGACAGTCATCGTAGAGGTCAGAGTACCCAGGGGATTGCCGATGGCAGCGACCTGATCGCCAACTACAACAGAGCTGCTGCTGCCGATGGTGACATAGGGCATGCCGCTGGCTTCGATCTTCAGAAGCGCCACATCGTTAATGCTGTCAGCGCCAATCAGCTGAGCGGGATAAGTCTGCTCAGCGTGGGTAGCGACTTCAATGGAATGGGCGCCTTCCACAACATGGGCGTTGGTCAGCACATAGCCGTCATCGGAGATCAGGAAGCCGGAGCCACTGGAAACACCGGTGGAGTAGCCGAAGAAGCCCTGGGTGGTGACCTCGCAGGAAATAGCGACCACCGCGTCTACATTCTGTGCGTAGACCTGACCGGGCGTCATGCCGGTGGTGGGAGCCACAGTACCGGTCCCGCCGGCAGTGATGCCCGCGATTTTGGTTTCCAGATCCATGATATGCTTGTGGAGCGCTTCCGTGGTATCTTCAAGCCGATCGTTCCACTGGTTGTTTACATAGACCGCAGTAGCGCAGCAGGAGCCTGCAAGCAGCGCAAGAACCACGAGAACGCAGATCAGCTTCTTGCCAAAGCCCTTCTTTGCTTTCTTGGGCTTCTTTTTCTGGGTGGGATGTCCCGTGCCGTCGTAATAAGAAACATAGGGAGAGTTTGCATAGGGAGAAGCTTGGGCTGCAGGCTCTGCCTCAGGAGCAGGTGCAGCTTCTTGGTGAGGAACTTCTGCGGGAATCTCTTCCGCAACTGCCTCCACGATCTCCGGCTGGGGATCTTCCGGAATTTCCGCTACAGGAACATCGATTTCAGGAGTCAGCTCGGATTCCTGAGGATTATTGTTTTCGGGAAGGATGTTTTCTAATTCTTCCATAGTGTACCTCCAAAGGTTTTTCTGTAATTATATTCGGTACTTGTGAAGAAAATATGTACTACGTAAGAACTTTTTTACATATTTCGTGTTAATCATAATGGTTTTTCGCCAGTCAGTCAAGGGAAAAAGTATGATTTGGCGGCAAAAAGCAAATAATACCGACAGGGAGGGAGAAATATGAAAAGGGAAGAGGAGAAAAAACAAATCCCCTGGGAGATCACCGATCCCAAAGTGCCGGTGATCCGTTCCGAAAGGCTTGAAAATCGCCTGCAAAGGGAGGAATAATGGGGTGTCCGGGCGAAAGTCCGGACATTTTTGGTGATTTTGATAGTTGTAATACGGCTTTATATAGTATATAATAAGGTAGTTTTAGGAAAAAAGACTTTCGGAAGGATGAAACCGAATGGAAAATAGAAATGAAGAGCTGAAACGCTATCTTGTTCCCGGCAAGCATGTGCACCTGGTCGGCATTGGCGGCGTGTCTATGCGACCCCTTGGTCTGGTGCTCAAGGGCATGGGCCTGACCGTTACCGGCTCTGATATGACTTCTTCTGCATCTACCGATGAGCTGATCGCAAAGGGTATTTCCGTAGCCATCGGTCACCAGGCAGAGAATATTGAAGGGGCGGATTGTGTAATCCGTACCGCTGCTGCCCATAACGACAATCCCGAGATCGCAGCATGCCGCAGCAAGGGCATTCCCTTGTTCGAGCGCGCCCAGGCTTGGGGCGTGATCATGCAGGAGTATAAGAATGCGGTGTGCGTTTCCGGCACCCACGGAAAGACTACCACGACCTCCATGCTGACCCATATCCTTATGGAAGCCCAGCTGGATCCCACGGTGATGATCGGCGGCTATCTGCCCCTTCTGCGTGCAGGTCACCGGGTAGGAAACGGCGATACTATTTTGCTTGAGAGCTGTGAGTATTGCGACTCTTTCCTCAATTTCGCGCCTACCCTTGCGGTGGTGCTGAATATCGAAGCAGACCACCTGGACTATTTTAAGGATCTTGCGGATGTGCAGAAGTCCTTCCGTAAGTTTGCGCTTCTGTCCAGTGGCGGCATCCTCGCAAACGGCGACGATCCTCATGTCACCCAGGCGCTGGATGGCATCGACTATGTAAGCTTCGGTCTGAATGTAAAGAACCGTGTCCACGCGGACAATATTTGTCCCGACTGGCAGCACCTGGATGTGGTCTGTGACGGCAGCTTCTACTGCCACCTGGATCTCAAGGTCCTGGGACGGCACAATGCGGTCAATGCCCTTGCAGCTGCCGGCGCAGCCTGGATGCTGGGCATTGCAGGTGACGCGGTAAGCCACGGTCTTGCCACCTTCTGCGGCGCGGAGCGCCGTATGCAGCATAAGGGTACTTACAACGGCGCGCAGGTCTACGACGACTATGCCCATCATCCCGATGAGCTGGCAGCTACTATTGATGCGGTGCGCACCATGGAAGATTGCACGCGCCTGGTGCTTGCGTTCCAGCCCCATACCTACACCCGCACAAAAGCGCTGTTTTCCGACTTTGTCCGGGAGCTGCGCCGGGCGGATGTGACCGTGGTGGCGGAGATCTACGCTGCCCGTGAGAGAAATACCGTGGGCATCTCCTCCAAGGATTTGGTGGCAGAGGTTCCCGGCGCCATCTACTGCAAGACCCTTCCGGAGGTTACAAAGTGTCTGCGGGAAAGCGTAAAGCCCGGAGATGTGGTGCTGACCATGGGCGCTGGCGACATTTTCCGTGCCGGTGAAGCCCTGCTTAACGACTAAGTTAGAAAAGAGGTAATCTTTTGAAAAAGCTGAATGTTTGCGTCCTGTTCGGCGGCATCAGCCCGGAGCATGAGGTGTCCCTGCGCTCTGCGGAATGTGTGCTTTCCAACCTGGACCCGGAAAAGTATAATGTATTTCCCGTTGGTATTACCAAAAATGGCGATTGGATTCTGTTCGGCGGCAAGGATTATTCCGAACTTCCCGCCGGCACCTGGCAGGATAATCCCGATAACCGCCGCGCAGCCATCTCTCCTGTCCGCGGACAGGGTCTTCTGAATTTTGAGGGCGACAATGTGGTCCGGGAAATGATCGATGTGGTTTTCCCTGTGCTCCACGGCGAAAACGGCGAAGACGGCGCTATGCAGGGTCTTCTGCAGATGGCGGGTATTCCCTATGTAGGTCCTCATGTTTCCGCCTCTGCGGTGGCAATGGACAAGACCCTTACCAAGCTGGTAGCAGACAACGCCGGCGTTCCTCAGGCTGCTTGGCAGCTGGTGCGTAATTCCGATCTGCAGAACCGGATGGAGGAGATCCTCTCTTCTATTGAAAGCCGCTTCCAGTATCCTGTGTTCGTAAAGCCCGCCGGCACCGGCTCTTCCGTTGGTGTTTCCAAGGCGGCAGATCGTGCCCAGCTTCGCGACGCCCTTCTGCAGGCAGGCATTTATGACGAAAAGATCCTGGTTGAGGAGTTTATCGACGGCGCAGAGGTAGAGGTGGCGGTTATGGGTAACGACAGCCCCGTGGCTTCCGTTGTGGGTGAGATCGACTCCGGCGCGGACTTCTATGACTACGACGCAAAATACCTTACCGATACCTCCGTCTGCTATATCCCCGCCCGCATCAGCGAAGAGGTGGCGGAGCAGGTCCGTGAGGCAGCGGTCCGTGTGTATACCGCCATCGGTTGCCAGGGTCTGAGCCGTGTAGACTTCTTCGTAACTTACGAGGGTAGCCGCGTGGTCTTCAATGAGATCAACACCCTTCCCGGTTTCACCTCCATTTCTATGTACCCCAAGCTTTTTGCCGCCAGCGGCATCCCCACCCCTCAGCTCATCGACGAGCTGCTGCGGCTTGCTATGGAGGCATAAGTTGAAAAAGGAAGTAATTCTCTCTATCTGCGGCAAGCAGAGCTATATGGGACAGGACCCGGATGTGATCGAGCTGGTCACGGAAGGTACTATGGAAAAGACAGAAAAGGGCTGGGAGCTTTGCTATGAG
>JAZSAB010000027.1:0-6838 GCA_045601675.1 Faecousia sp. | reverse complement strand
GGTCAAATGCCTGCAGCAGGCTCTCGCCGGGGACGATAACACAGTCGTTCTCGATCATAGCAGCGGGCTGGCTGGGGATGAACACCTTGCTCATCTCTTCGGGTTGGCTGTAGAAGTCCTTATAGCTCAGCTTCTTCACATCCCGCAGAAGAATGTAGCTCTCGGGAATGGTGCGGGCATCAAAGGCAGCATCGGTAACCGCGAATGCCATGGCATGAACGGGGTGAGCAAGGAGGATCGCCTTGATCTCCGGATGGGCTTCGTAGATCTTCGCGTGGAAGTCCACGGCCCGGGAGGGAGTCTTGCCCAGCTCCTTCATACCGGCCTTCACACGGACCAGATCGTCTTCTTCCAGATATGCCCGGTCGAAGTTAAACGGGGTGATCAGGAAGCTGCCGTCAGCAAGACGGACGGAGTAGGTGCCGTGGGTGGCGGTAAACAGACCCATCTGATAAGACCGGCGGATCAGGGTGATCATATCCCGGCGGGCTGCCAGCTCCTCGGTGGAGTGGGAGTTGGGGATAAAGTCGTCCATCTTGGTGTGATGGGTGGTCTCACTGATGCGGTAAGCCTCCGCAGGCAGGGTGCGGATGTTGCCGATCTTATTTGCAAGACCTTCCAGGGTCGCTGTGTAGTTCAGGGTCTCGAAACGCTGGAAAGCGGTGAACATATCGGGCGCGCCGACGCAAACACCGTGGTTTTCCAAAATGGCTATGTCGCAGCCGTCTGCAAAGACCTTACCGATGTTGTCGCCCAGCTCATCACTGCCGGGAACGGCGTAGGTGGCGATGCGGATGTCGGGACAGACACGGCGCACAGAGGGGATCAGGTCCAGGCTGGGGCAGCGGCGGACGATGGAGAAGGAGACCAGCGCAGAGGGGTGCGCGTGGAGCACAGCCTTCAGATCCGGACGCATCTTGTAAACAGATGCGTGGAAGGGAAGTTCGGAGGAGGGTCTGTGGGGACCGACGACGGTGCCGTCGGGCTTGACGCAGACGATGTCCTTCCGGGTCAGGGTGCCCTTATCTACACCTGCGGGGGTGATCCAAATGGCTCCGTCGTCGTCCATAATGGACAGGTTGCCACCAGAGGTGGTGGTCATGCCCTTGTCGTAAATACGCTGCATGAACATGACCAGCTGGTCAGCAGGATGAATGTAATTAATATTCATAAGGTCCTCCTTACATCAGAGAAAGCAGGCGGGTGTAGGCAGCCTCCCATTCGGGGGTGTGGTTGGGAGTGAAGGTCTCCACGGCTTCGGAGTTGCGGACGACCTGGCGCAGCTCTTCCAGATCCTTGATTTCACCCAGAGCCATAGCCTGGGACAGAAGATTACCGATGGCGGCACCCTCCACAGGTCCGATGGTAACGGGACGGTCAATGGAGTCTGCAACCAGCTGGTCCAGGAACTTGTTGTTGCAGCCGCCGCCGACGATGTTCAGCGCGTCAATGCGCTGACCCTTCATCTTTTCCAGGTGCTCCAGAGCCCAGCGGTACTTAAGCGCCAGGGACTCGTAGATGCAGCGGGCGATCTCGCCAACGCCTTCGGGGACTTTCTGACCGGTCTTGCGGCAGAATTCCTGGATCTTTTCCACCATGCGGCCGCCGGCGAAGAACTCGCCGTAGTCGGGATCGATGATGGATGCGAAGGGCTCAGCCTTCTTGGCAAGCTCCACGATCTCGTTCCAGCTCAGGTTCATGCCTTCTTTCTGCCACTGACGGCGGCATTCCTGGATCAGCCACATACCCATGATGTTCTTCAGGGGACGGAAGCCGCCCTGGATGGTGCCTTCATTGGAGAAGTTGGCGTTACGTACTTCCTCGGAAAGCAGAGGCTCGTCGGTTTCTACGCCAAACAGAGACCAGGTGCCGGAGGAGCAGAACGCAAAGCTGCCGGTGCCGGGAATAGCGGCAACCGCGGAGGCGGTGTCGTGGGTGCCGACTGCGGCGAAGTTTGCCTCATTGAGGCCCAGCTCCTTGGCGATCTCGGGACGGAGCTTACCGCGGAGCGTACCTGCCTGGTCAATGGGAGTAAAGATGTTCCGGGGCAGACCCAGAGCATCGATGGTCTCCCAATCCCAATCCTTAGTGCTGGGGTTGTAGAGCATGCAGGTGGTGACGTTGGTGTACTCAGACTTCATTTCGCCGGTGAGGAAATAGCCAAGCAGATCGGGGATCAGAAGCAGGGTTTTTGCCTGCTCCAGAGTCACATCGTCCTGACGCTTGCGGCGATAGAGCTGATAAACGGTGTTAAAGTTCATGGTGGCGATACCGGTACGCTTAAAGAGGGTGGGGAAGTCCACGATCTTCCAAACTTCCTCCATGTCCTCGTCCACGCTGTAGCGGTATGCACGGGGATTACCCAGCAGGTGACCGTTCTTGTCCAGAAGACCGAAGTCAACACCCCAGGTGTCGATGCCGAAGCAGTCCAGGTCGCCTACATTTGCCTGCTTGAAAGCCAAAAGGCCAAGCTTGAGCTGGTTGAAGAGGTAGGGAAGATCCCAGTAGTAGACGCCGTTCATTTCCACGAAGTTATTTTCAAAACGGTGCAGCTCCCGCATGGTCAGCTTACCGTTTTCCAGTTGACCCAAAATGGCGCGGCCATTGCTGGCGCCCAGGTCAAAGGCAAGCAAATTTTTCATAGATTATCCTTTCTTACCGGCCAGGGACTTGCGGTACTTTTCGCTCTCCCAGTTGGCAATGAAGTTCTTGGCAGCCTCGCCCATGGTGGACAGGGTGTAGCCAGCGCCCTTGATGGCGTTCATAATGAAGAAGATAGCGCTGAGGGTTTCGGTGAGGGTCATGGCCTTGCTCTCGGGCATACGCAGGAGCATTTCGCCACTTTCGGTGCTTGCGACGCACTGACCGTCAGCGATCTCCTCGGTATCCATAAAGAAGGTGTCGATGAGGAACACCATCTGGTCGGGATACAGGGGCTCTTCCATCAGCATTTTGTAGGAGTAAGCGCAGTCCTTCAGCTGCTCCTTCAGGTAAGGAGTATCAGCCAGGAAGTAGCTGGCAGGCAGCTTGCGGATGGCGATGGCGGGGAATGCGTCACCGGTCATCTTGAACTGAGCTGCCAGGCGTGCGTTTGCGTCTGCGTGGATCTTAAGGCAGGTGTCAGCGTCGTCATCGTGGACGATGATGCCGTGGTTCTGCATCAGGATCACAGAGGGAACCTTGCCGGTCTCCTTTTCCACGCGGCGCAGCTCGTCGCGGATAGCAAAGGTCAGGTTTGCGCCGGGATCGGTGTAAGGAACCCAGCCCCAGGAGTAGTCAGCGCCCTCAAATGCTGCCTTTGCAATGTCGCAGCAGGAGGTAGAGCAGCAAGCCAGGTTTGCATACACGCTGTGGGTGTGCAGCACGAAGGTCTTCAGAATGGAGTGGAAGCCGGCTTCCACGGAGGGACGCAGAGCGTCCAGACCTTCGATCTGCTTTACATTTTCCTTAGCGCAGGCAGAGCCCTGCTTTTCCACGTCCTGAAGGTCTGCGGGCTCGTTGCCGTAGTAGAAAGCACGCAGTGCTTCGTAGTCCATAACGGCGTAAGCCTTGTCCTCGCGGATGTCCTTCAGGCAGTAGCCGGAAGCCTTGATGGCCATCAGACCGTCAGCCAGCTTCACAGAGGTGTTACCGCCGCCGCCCTGAACATAGTCAGCGCGAGCACCTGCGGTCTGGGAAAGCTTGGAGAAGGCGGCAAGCCGCTCTTCATTCTTCTTGAAAAACATTTCTATTTCCTCCTTAGCGGGCAGAGAGCACTTCTTTTTCGTGCTTCTTGACTTTTGCCAGCCAGTCAGTGCCCACATCCACGCCGGACTTCAGGCAGTAGTAATCCCAAATTGCGCCGAAGGGCAGAGTCTTGCGCTCTTCCATGAGAGCCAGACGGCTGGTCAGATCACCGGTGTGCTCAGCGTTCTTCAGATCATCGATGGGAGCCAGGCAAGCGCTCAGCAGAGCCTTGCGGGCGTTACGCATACCGATGGCCCAGCAAGCCAGACGGTTGATGGAAGCGTCGAAGTAGTCGAGGCCGATGAATACGCGATCCTCGAAGCCGTTATGTACGATCTCGTCCATGATCTTCTGCAGCTCGTCGTCCAGGAGAACCACATGGTCGGAGTCCCAACGGACGGGGCGGGAGACGTGCAGAATCGCGTGATCCATAAACTGCAGGCAAGCGGAAAGCTTAGCGCTGATAACTTCGGTGGGATGGAAGTGACCGGCATCCAGGGTGTATGCCAGACCGTTCTTAACTGCGTAGCCGTAGGAGTACTCGTGGCTTGCTACGGTGTAGCTTTCTACGCCAACGCCGAAGAGCTTGCTCTCCAGACCGCAGACAACATTCTTACGATCGGTGTAGGTGCTGAAGATCTCGTCCAGGGACTCGGTCATCAGGTCACGGTGCTTCTTGGTGTCTACGCAGATGTCCTTGTAGCCGTCGGGCATCCAGTAGTTGATGGCGCAGGTCTTGCCGGTCTGCTTGTAGAACTCCAGACCGATCTCGTGGCAGCGCTTGCCGTGCTCGACCCAGAACTTACGAGTGTCTGCGTCATAGCTGGACAGGGAGAAATCACCGTCCATCTTGGGGTGAGAGAAGAAGGTGGGGTTAAAGTCAACGCCCATACCCAGCTCCTTGGCAAGATCCACCCAGCCCTGGAACTGCTCGATGGTGTACTCGTCGCGGTCGATCTTCTTGCCGTTCTTCTCAGCGTAGCAAGCGTGCATATTCAGCTGCACAGCACCGGGGATCATGGATTTTGCAAAGCGGATGTCGTCCCGGAGCTCGTCGGGAGTGGTAGCTCTGCCGGGATAGTTGCCGGTGGTTGCGATACCGCCGGTCAGCTCGCCAACGCCGTCAAAACCGATGACGTCGTCACCCTGCCAGCAGTGCATGGAAACGGGAATGCTGTCAGCCTTCGCAATGGCGGCATCCACGTCTACACCGACGGCAGCGTACTGCGCCTTGGCATACTCATAGCCCTTTAAAATCAATTCTTCGTTCATTGGGGGATCCTCCTTTGAATGTAAAATATAATTATATTGTTTGGTGAAAATGTCCAAGAAACTGCACATTCCTCTTCCATTTTACATTATTATATGATATCCTAATGGCAAGATGTTTTCATAGATTGCCATAAAATATAAAAATCTTGCTCATTTAAGAAATGGGGGAATGGAAATGCCGCAAATTCTTGACTACCGCATCGATATGGGGGAGGACTCCCAGTGGGAGATCATCTCCGCCTCGGCATCTGCCAAGCAGAACCTTCTCTACCTGCAGGAGGCGGGACTTTTCTACTCCGGAACTGGCTATTACACCACCCGGGAGGGCTTGGATTCTTATCTTCTCAAGCTGACGCTGGGAGGAAAAGGAACGCTGGAGTACGGCGGTGAAACATATACAATGACCGCGGGAGATTTCTTCTGGATCGACTGCCGCAATCCCCAGTGCTACCGCACTGCCCCGGAGGTGGGACGCTGGAATGTACTGTGGATCCAGTTCTACGGCGGAAATGCCAAGGGATATTACGATATGTTTATGAGCCTCAATAGAGGAAGCCCCGTGGGACACCTGCCCTCGGAAAGCTCCGTGCAGCAGCTGCTGGAACGGCTTTTAAAGCTTTATCGGAATGACGCCGGTGATATTTCTGTGGACATCCGCAGCGCGGGACTACTCAACCGGGTGCTCACCGGCTGCCTGGAGGCGGTGACCACAGATCAGTCCCAGCCGGAGCTGCCTCCGGTGGTCACGGCCATCCGGGCTTATCTTTTGGAAAATTATCCCCAGCCGATTACGCTGGATGCCCTGGCGCAGAAATTCAGCATCAGTAAATTCCATCTGCAGCGTACCTTCCGGAAATTCGTGGGTATGTCCCCAGCGGAGTATTTGCAGAAAGTCCGTATGGTCAAGGCGAAGGAGCTGCTGCGTACCACCACGCTTCCCGTAAGTATGATCGCCGAGCAGGTGGGTATTGAGAGTACCAGCTATTTTATCTCCGCCTTCCGCAAGCAGGAAGATACCACACCGCTGAAATATAGGGCGGCATGGTCCAATAACAGATTGATATAAATGTAAGGGCGGGTCAAAACCCGCCCTTTTGTTACATAATATGCTCTTCCGCGCAGTCGTCCAGGACACGCATGCCCATCTCTTCTCGGTCAGCCACCGGAAACAGCGCAATGCTTGCGCTGTCAAACTTCGGACAAAGCCGCTTTTCCGGATCTACACGCATTTCCAGCACATCGGACGGACTAATCTCTTTCTTTTTTGACATAAAATCACCCCCAGGACAGTTTGCGCATTGAGGGAGTTTTTATCAATGTTATAGTGACTTTTTGGGATAGTAGTGCCCTGCCGGAGATTTGTTTGCATTTTCGCTTGCAGCGAAAATAGCGGTAGCCGCCAGTGTTTGCTACTTAGGCAGCAATATGCCACCGGCATATTGCGTTTACATTATTCGAATCTCCACCGTACAAAAAAACAAAAGCAGACACCCGGATGGGTATCTGCTTTTGTTGGTGATCCGCCGGAGATTCGTTTGCATTTTCGCTTGTAGCGAAAATAGCGGTAGCCACCAGTGTTTGCACTGGTGTCAGCAATATGCCACCGGCATATTGCATTTACATTATTCGAATCTCCGCGGGAATAACAATAAAAAACAAGGATACCCGGTTGGGTATCCGTGTTTCTTGGTGATCCGCCGGAGATTCGAACTCCGGACCCACTGCTTAAAAGGCAGTTGCTCTGCCAACTGAGCTAGCGGATCATTGGCTGGGATGGCAGGATTTGAACCTACGAATGCCAGAGTCAAAGTCTGGTGCCTTACCGCTTGGCGACATCCCA
>JAZSAB010000026.1:0-7988 GCA_045601675.1 Faecousia sp. | reverse complement strand
AAGGAGACCAAGAAGAAGTCCCTTGCTGAGATCGCAATGAGCTACGGCTACGTTTACGTTGCTCAGATCGCTATGGGCGCAAACCAGGCACAGACCATCAAGGCTATCTGCGAGGCAGAGGCTTACAACGGTCCTTCCCTGATCATCGGCTACGCACCCTGTGAGATGCACTCCATCAAGGGCGGCATGATGAACTGCCAGTCCGAGATGAAGAAGGCTGTTGAGTGCGGCTACTGGAACCTGTTCCGCTTCGATCCTTCCAAGGAGACCGGCAAGTTCCAGCTGGACAGCAAGGCTCCTAAGGATGGCTACCAGGAGTCCCTGATGAACGAGGCCCGCTACGCACGTCTGACCCGTGAGTTCCCCGAGCGCGCAACTGAACTGTTCGCTAAGAACGAAGCTGCCGCTAAGGAGCGCTGGGAGCACCTCAACAAGCTGGTTGAGATGTACAAGGACTAATCTCCTCAATAAAACCCGCTTCCCTTCGGGGAAGCGGTTTTCTTATTATAGACATAAAATCGCCCTTGACAAATCAGTCAAGGGCGATCTGTTTTATTTCTTTTTCTTGAAAATCTGCTTAATGTTCAGCTTGGCTTTTTCCTTCTGCGTGTGGAAAATCGGATGCTTTCCCAATTCCGGCGGAACCGGCGCAAGCTTCTCACTGTCAATATCCTTGGTTGCCAGGCGCTTGTTGGTGTATTCCTGGAGGAGCGTGTAGATCACGGATGCAAAGGGGATCATCAAGAACATGCCCGCGACACCCATCAGCGCGCCGCCTACGGTAACCGCGACCAACACCCACATACCGGAAAGGCCGATGGAAGTGCCCACAACGCGGGGGTAGATAAGGTTATTTTCGATCTGCTGAATGATCAGGAACATGATTACAAACCATACTGCAAGCAGCGGGTCGTTCACGAGAATAAAGAACGCACCGCAGAAGCAGCCTACAAATGCGCCTACGATGGGAATGAACGCCGTTACAGCCACGAGAACACTGACAAGAGGGATATAGGGCATCCGGAAGATCGCCATGGAGATGGCAAACAGGCTGCCGAGAATACATACCTCCACGCACTGTCCGGAGAGGAATCGGGAGAATGTGGTATTCGCAAGGCGCAGGATCCGGACAATATAGTCAGAAACTCGCTCCGGGGCATAGGCATAGAGGAGCTTCCTGCCCTGCCGTGCCAAGGTCTCCTTTTGGAACAGACAGTAAACCGCAAATACGATGGCGATCACAGAATTGGCAACCACAGAGAACACATTGCCGATTGCAGAGAAAGCCTTGCTTACGATGGTAGTCACGCTGTCGGTCAGAACTCCAAAAACCTTCTGAACAAGTCCCGCCCAGTCGAAGCCCTTAAAATCTGTGTTGGTCTGCAGCCAATCCATGATCTCAGGATTATCCGTCAGGAACTTATTAATGTCGACCCCAAGCTCTAAGAAGAACTCTTGTAACTGGGGAATCAGGTTCTGAACAGTATCGATAAGCTGAGGGATCAGTAGCAAACAAACAAGTGCCACAACCAAAAGCACCGCCAGGATCGTCAGCAGAACAGCTACTACTCTGCGGGGCATCCCCTCCTTAACGAACTTTAAGCGACCCTCAATGGCGCGCATAGGAACATTCATAACGAACGCAAGACCTGCGCCGGCAAAGAACGGAGAAAGAACGCCAAAAATCGTGGAAAAGACGCCTTTTACTCGCTCCCCATCGTGCAGGAACCAGTAAAGCACGATGCTTGCGGCAATTACGAGAAAGACATTCCGTAATGTCTTTTTATTCATTTCTGGCAAGGAAAACACTCCTTTCTATTTCTTTACTTTGAGAGCCGCACAAGGGCATCGCAGAGGGCATCCACGCTCTCCTGCTTCGTCGCCCAACTTGTACAGAAACGGATCGCTCTGTGTCTCTCATCCACCCGTGCCTGCTCGCTGAAAGTAAAGGACTTACCCAGCTCTTCCAGCAGCGCATCAGGCAGGACGGGGAAAATCTGATTGGTGGTACCAGGTACATAGAGCTTGTAGCCAAGGTCCGCAAGGGTCTGACGGATCTGATCAGCAAGGCTGTCCGCGTGTCTTGCGATCTTAAAGTACAGATCATCTGTCATCAGAGCGTCAAACTGCAGACCGAGTAACCAGCCCTTGGCAAGCATTGCGCCGTGCTGCTTAATAAGGTAACGGAAATCCTCCGCAATGGCAGGATTGGAAATTACAACCGCCTCGCCGAACATAGCGCCGACCTTAGTGCCGCCAATGTAGAACACATCCGCAAGACGGGCGAGGTCCGCAAGGGTCACATCGTTATCCTTCGCAGCCATGGCATAACCCAAACGGGCGCCATCCACAAAGAGGTACAGTCCGTACTTTCTGCAAACAGCAGAAATATCTTCCAACTCCTTAAGGGAATAAATGGTTCCCAGCTCCGTGGAATCGGAGATGTACACCAGTTTGGGCTGGGCGATATGCTCAAAGCTGGCATCATTGCGATGCTCCACAACAAGCGTTTCAATTTGCTGCGCGGTGATCTTTCCGTCATCGGAGGGAAGACCGATGACCTTATGTCCGGTAGCCTCTACGGCGCCTGTCTCGTGGACATTGATATGGGCGGAAACGGGTCCCACCGCCGCCTGATGAGGACGCAGCGCTGCGTCGATCACCGTAAGATTCGTCTGTGTACCGCCCACAAGAAAATGAACGGAAAGGTCATCATTTTTGCACAGCTTGCGGATCTTGTCCGCCGCGCTGCGGCAGCATTCATCCATACCGTAGCCATCCATCTGCAGGTGCTGATTTTTCAGCATATGTTCCATCACTGCGCTATGGCAGGCCTCGTTATAGTCATTATGAAATAACAGCATATTCTCCTCCAATTATATCTATACCCCCATTTTACAAGGGAAGCAGCCCTGTGTCAAGGTAGCATATTCTTATTTTCCCGCTCATAAATTTTTCTTGGCAGCACACACCAGGGAGGGGAAATTATGGCAGATACAATTGAGGAGAGAGCCTGCGATCTGGCTGTGTACATCATTGAAAACGGTGCAACTGTCCGTAGCGCCGCAAAGCATTTCGGTATTTCAAAATCCACTGTCCACAAAGATCTTTCTCAGAGACTTCCAAGCTGTAACCGCAGTCTGTACATCCAAGTCAGGAAGGTTTTGGATGTCAATAAGGCCCAAAGGCACATTCGTGGCGGTATGGCGACAAAGCAAAAATATGAAAATCAAAAAAAGAGCAAATAACAAGGGTACGCATTGCGTACCCTATTTTACAGATCGTCCGCATCCTGAATGGGTTTTTCCTCCGGATCGGCAGGTTTTCCGGTATAACTGCCATTGGGATCTGTGTCGATCAGCGGATCAACATAGGTTCCGTATTTTTTCTTTTTCATATTGCACCTCCCTAAGTATCTTTCCATGGCAAATGCCACTTATGCCGTTTGCTTTTTGGTTATTTCTGTGATATATTTTTCTTGAGGTGGAGCATATGTTTGAGATCACACTGATTACTCTGGGAAAACTGAAAGAAAAATTTTATATCAACGCGGCTGAAGAGTATACAAAACGGATGAAAGGCTACTGCAAGTTCCAAATCCTGGAACTTCCTGAGGTGCGTCTTCCGGAAGATCCCTCCCCCGCGGAGATCGATGCGGGTCTTGAAAAAGAGGCGGATACGATCCTCGCTAAGATTCCAAAGGGCGCCTGGTTTTGCGTACTTACTCCGGAAGGAAATCTCCTTTCCTCTGAGAAATTGGCAGATAAGCTAAAGCAGGTCAAGCTCTCCGGAAAAAGCAGCGCCTGTTTCCTAATCGGTTCTTCCTTTGGAATGGCGCAAAGGGTCAAAGAAAAAGCGGATTTCCGGCTCTCTATGAGTCCTATGACCTTCCCCCACCACCTGGCAAGAGTTATGGTCTTAGAGCAGCTCTACCGTGCGGAAGCCATCCAGGCAGGCAGCAAATATCATAAATAATATAAACCCAGCTATGTTAAATAGCTGGGTTTTTCTTTTCTAATCTTTATGTTATAATAAGTAATCATACTCGCTCAGTCGTATAATAAGTGAAAGGGTCATCGCGATCCCTTTCGCACTAAGGAGGAACCAAAATGGATAACGGCGCAAGTAGCTACCGCCGCTACCTAAATGGTGACGAAGAAGCTTTTCACGAAATCGTAAAAGAATATTTTGACGCTCTGGTCTTTTTTATCAACCGCTATGTTGACGATTATGGCGCAGCGGAGGACATCGCCATCGACGCATTCACTCAGCTTGTTGTGAATAAGCGCAGGTATAATTTCTCCGTTTCGCTGAAAACATATCTGTTCATGATCGGACGAAGCCGTGCACTGGACTACATAAAGCACCGCAAGAAGCTGCAAATGGTGCCGTTATCAGAAGCAGAGAACCTGGCGGATGATAATCCTACGCCGGAAGAGCTGGTGCTGACGGATGCGCGCAAGCGCGTCCTTAACGCGGCTCTGGAAAGCCTCAGCGAGGAGATGCGGCTTGCGGTACATCTTGTCTACTTCGAGCAGCTTAGCGTGGAGGAGGCAGCCAAGGTCCTGAAAAAGAACAGAAAGCAGGTCTATAATCTTTTATACCGTGCAAAGAACGCTCTTCGCGCCATCCTGGGAGAGGAAGGTGAGCAATTACTATGAGAGATTTTAATGAACGCATTGCGGAAATCAACCGCAGAAGCGAAGAAATACTGAAAAAACGCAGACAGAACCGAAAACTGGTTATTACGGTCTGCATTCCCCTGGTTTTATTGGTTGCTGTAGCGTCGGTGACGCTTCCTGGGCAGTTCGCAAACAAGGCCGGCGCACCGGCAGCGGAAGATGGCGATACAGGTTTATATAGCAGCGTGCAGTCTGTCCGCGTCACCGGATCGCAGATCGATGTTACCAATACGGACCCACAAGAGATCCTCGAAATTTGCGGTGTGCTCTACGGCATCCCCAAAGCAGAATCGGAAGGCAAAGAATCCGTTTCCGAGGACAAATACGGTACAAACCTTACCCCTACAGGTGCCCCGGAGGAAACTCTTGGTCTTACCGCCGGTACTGTTGAAGCGTATACGATCTCCCTGGTAGATGAGCAGGGTGCGGATGTAAGCTTCTCCCTTTCCGGCGACACCTTAGTCAACGACGCCACAAAGCGAAAAGTGGTACTTTCCAAGTATCAGCTTGACAGATTAAAAGACCTGCTTGGAATATCCGATTAGGTTTCATTCCCGCGTTTAGAAAGGGCGTGGATTTATGAAAAAGATATTATTATATTTAATTATACTGTCATTGCTCCTTAGCTTCGTGGGATGCGCGCCTGCATACAGCAGCTCCCCTACCGATCCAAAAGTTCTCGATAAGACGCACACCGATGTACCGGGAATGACCATTGAAATTGATAAGATTTCTGCCGAGAATGGGCTTGTCAGACTGGATGTCATTTGGAGTAATCAGACAGAGGACACTGTTGTCTACGGCGAGGTGCACAGCATTGACCGTTTAGAGGGTGACGAATGGGTCAGCTGTGCTATGAGGGAAAATACTGCCTTTACTACCGTCGCCTATATGCTAAACCCAGGCAGCGAAATCAAAAGGGGCTACACAATTTCCTACTTATTTGATGTTTCTGCGCCAGGCACTTACCGCTTCAAAACAAACTGCACCGTGGGGAAACAGAGCTGCGAACTATGGGCGGAATTTTCAATAGCACAACCGCAAATACCGGACGGCTCAACACCTATTTCCTTTATAGCGAAACCTGTACGCACCAATGGGTACTCCGATTCTATTAAATACCCGGCAGTCGTGGTGATCAGCAGCTTACAGCAGCTAAACGACTACTATAGCGCTCACAAAGAGGTGTTCGATTTAGAGCGTAAGGAAATTTATTTTCCTGGACCGTCCGAGCTTGGCTTCTTAAATCTCTACGATCAGTACGATGAAGCATTTTTTGAAGAAAACTATCTTATCTTTACGATCTTGGAAGAAGGGAGCGGTTCGATTCGGCATAATGTAGAAAGTGTAGCGCTGACTTCGGATGGAAAGCTTTCTGTTTTCATTCGTTCCATAGTACCGGAGGTCTGCACCGACGATATGGCCGAGTGGCACATCATTTTGGAGCTCCAGCGGAGCACGGCAATCGAATCCGAGAAAGATGTGGTGGTTTATTGGGACGGAAGGCTTGCCTGGGATGGAGAATATGTGGCACCGCCTAAGCCGGAAGCGGACTATAAGGAGCCGCCGGAAATGCTGGTCGTCACCCCGGAAGGAGAGGCCGTTATTAAGGCCGCCGGTTACAACTGGACTTATGACAATACGGATGGCACCTCGACCTCTGTTATCGCTGATCAAGCGGGAAGACCGCTTTCTAAGGATGTGCTGGAAGCGATCACCATCGATCAAAAATACGCGGAGACCGTCTATGCCTACGCAAAGCCCGGTCAATATGAACCCACCAACATGCTGGGCTATATGGTAAAACTCCACTTTGATGTCTGTCCCTCTTCCCTATCCTATACCTGCTGGTCGAGCGCTGACAACAGCCCAGAGGAAACGGTGGAGTATTTCCGGGATAGTCAGGCATTTTATGCCAAAGGCGGCAGCTACATCTATGAGATCGCAGCAACCTGGAAGGATACCGGCGCAGGTTATTCCGGAACAGCATATTACTATGTGTATATTGTGGGCGGCCACCACGCCGTGCCGATCATTTGTGACTAAAACGGAGGGATTCCTATGAAAAGAAAGCTATGGATCATTCTGCTGTCCGTAATTGTGCTTGCGATCCTATTTCTGCCCATTCCCAAAAGCCAGTATAAGGACGGCGGCACAAGGGAGTATGCAGCGCTTACCTACAAGATCGTAGACTGGAACCGCATTACCGGTGACAGCGTCTACGATGAAACCAAGATCTATTTCTTCCCCAATAATTTTAAGTCTATCGACAGCCTTTGGTACAGTGAAAAAGACAATGTGCCAAATATGTTTGTTGGAGAGGTCGTGCTCATCGGCGACAATTTCGTTGAAGTAGAGCCCCTCGAAAATGAGATCGAGCGCAGCAGTACTGATCGAATCACGATAGGAACTGAGAATCTGGAGCAGATCGGCGTTGTACCCGGAAGCTATGTTGAGGTGACCTACACCGGGGAAATTATGGAATCCTACCCCGCCCAAATCAACACCACCTCCTGGAAGCTGGCAGGGGATCTGCGTTTTTTAGAGTATACCGATCAGTGGCTGGATAAACAGACCGCTGAGAAAAGCGGCGATTCCTCCTCCCATATGCGGATCACCAAAATCTACTCCAACTGCTTTTTCGCAACCAATGTGATCCCGCTGCCCTACGAAATGAAGATCAACGGCACGCTTTCCGAAGATTGGTGCGTCGGTGACCAGGTACTGTGCGCTTTTAAAAATGTCTATTATGACTACGATAACGGCCGTATGGAAGCAGATATGGTCAGCATTGCTGAGAGCGACTTTGAGCTCGACCCCAACGCCTGCTATAAGCCTGTGATCTATCTCTATCCGGAGGCAGAAACAGAAGTTTCCGTGAAGCTTTTACTGGACGGAAAGCTGACCTGCACCTACCCCGCTTATCGAAATGGCTGGAAGGTCACCGCTTTGCCGGACGGAACGCTGACCGACGAAAAAGGTCAGACCTACAACTACCTCTACTGGGAGGGTGAAACAGACGCGCAGTGGGATATGTCAAAGGGCTTCTGCGTGAAGGGCGCGGATACTGCGGCTTTCCTGGAGGACGCACTCTCCAAGCTGGGACTTAATCGCCGGGAAGCAAATGAGTTTATCGTCTACTGGCTGCCACTCATGGAGCAAAATCCTTATAATATCATCTCGTTCCAGACAGATCGTTATACCGATGCGGCAAAGCTCGATGTCTCCCCTTCTCCGGACACCACCATCCGGGTGTTTATGACTTGGCAGGCATCGGATACGAAAGTGAACATTCCAGCACAAGAT
>JAZSAB010000025.1:0-6580 GCA_045601675.1 Faecousia sp. | reverse complement strand
CCTGCGGGACTTTTTATTATTTAATTTACTCTTCATCCGGGAAGGAATACTGGGCTCTGTACTTTGCGAAACGATCGGCAAACTTGGCACTTTCGTGGAGCTCACCGGCTTTCAGAGCGTTCAGGTACTCATGAGCCTCCAGCTTGCCCTCTGTGACCTGAAGCACCTCCACCGCGATATTGGAGCAGTGATCAGCGATACGCTCGTAAGCGGTCAGCAGATCGTCAAGAACGAAGCCGTATTCCACAGTGCACAGACCATCTCTCAGGCGGCGCACATGGCGGGACTTGACCTCACGAACCAAGGCGTCAACGACCTGCTCGCGGGGCTCGACCTTGGTAGCAACTTCATAGTCGAAATCCGTATAGGCGCGGACAGTACGGTCAAGCACATCGGAAACCGCCTGACCAAGGACCTTAAGCTCTGCCTTTGCCTGGGAGGAGAAATTGATCTTCTTCTCATCCATCTCAAGGGCAGCCTTACCGATGGCAGTTGCGTGGTCGGCAATACGCTCAATATCCGCAACGGTGTAGAGAACAGTATTGAGGATGCGGTTATCTTCCACAGAAAGATTCATGGCGGAAAGCTTGACCAGGTAGCTGCCCAAAGCGTCCTCGTAGCGGTCGGTGCGATCTTCCAACTCCTTGATCCGCTCCAGGTCCTTTGCGCTGAATTTATCAATGTTCGCAGTAGCAAGCCGCAGAGCCTCAAAGGCATCGTTTGCCATATCGGAAGCAACCTCATGGGCACGCTGCACTGCAACTGCGGGAGTGACAAACAGACGCTCGTCCAGAAGTTCTGTCTTCTCCGGCTCCTTGATTTCCGGGATGAGCAGATAGGCAAGCTTCACAAGCAGACCGTTTGCAGGCATCAGCACGACCGTAGCGCCGATATTGAAGAAGGTGTGGATCACAGCGATGTTCCAAGCTTCCACCGTGTTGCTGAGGAACGCCCAATCGATAAACAGACCTAAGCCGTAGAAGATAACCACAAACAGAAGAACACCAACGACATTAAACAGAAGGTGGACAACCGCAGTACGGCGGGCATTGCGGTTTGCGCCGATAGCGCCCATCAGTGCGGTAATACAGGTACCGATGTTCTGACCTAGAATAATGGGGATCGCAGAACCAAAGGTCACCACACCGGTGACACAGAGTCCCTGCAGAATACCGATGGATGCAGAGGAAGACTGGATGATCGCAGTCAGCGCTGCGCCGAAGAGGATACCAACAATAGGATTGGAGAAAGAGATCATAAGCTGGGCAAACCAGGGCTCATTCTCCAGGAATTTCATAGAATCACCCATAATGTCCATACCGGTCATCAGCGCAAGGAAACCCAGCAAAATAGTGCCGATGCCCTTGAACTTGTCGCCCTTAATGAACATATACAGAATGATGCCGAAAATGCCCAACAGCGGAGCAAGGGTCGTGGGCTTAAACAAGCTAACGAGGAAACTGTCGCCCTCCAAGCCGGACAGTGACAAAATCCAGGCTGTAACCGTTGTGCCGATATTGGAACCCATGATCACGCCAACCGCCTGCTTCAGGGTCATGATACCGGAGTTTACGAAACCGACCACCATCACCGTTGTTGCAGAGGAAGACTGGATCACGGCGGTGACCGCCATACCAAGCAGAAAGCCTTTAAAAACAGTGGAACTCATTTTAGCGAGAATCGTCTGCAACTTACCGCCGGCCTGCCGTTCCAGGGACTTACCCATAACGTCCATGCCAAACAGGAAAAGCGCCAGGCCGCCAAGCAAGGTAATAATCTTGAGAATGTACGTCGTCATACGGTTATTGCCTCCTTATATGTTGTTTGCTAAGGTACTATTTGCCGGTTGAACCGAAACCGCCGGTTCCCCGTTCGGTATCGGAAAGTTCACTTACTTCCGTAAAGCCGGGCGTTACCACCGGAGCGATCACAAGCTGCGCGATCCGCTCTCCGTGGCAGACCGTCTGCTCCTCTTTTCCATGGTTGTGAAGCGCTACCATGAATTCACCCCGGTAGTCGGAGTCGATTACGCCAACCTTATTGGCAGGCGCAAGACCCCGCTTGGAACCCATACTGCTGCGGGCGTAGATAAAACCTGCATATCCCAACGGAATTTCCATAGAAAGACCCGTGGGGATCATTACGGTCTGTCCCGGTGCGATGAACGCATCTTCTTCCAAACAGGCATATAGATCCGCACCGGCCGCCTGGGCAGAGCCGTAGGTCGGAATCACAGCGTTTTCACGCACTTTCTTTACTCGAATCGGTTCCATAATCATTTCCTCTTTGTCTTTACTGGAATATTTCGTTTAAAAATGTTTTTATTGCATTCAGATATCCTTCGGTATCTACAAGGAAGCTAACGCCGTGTCCCGCTCCCTCGACATAGAGCACTTGCTTTTTGCCATTACATGCGGCATAAGCCTGCCGGGTCATATCCGCAGGAACAAAGTCGTCTGCAAGACCGTGGACCAGCATAACGGGAAGTCTGCTGTTTACAAGGGTTTTCCGGCTGTCTTTCTCTTTAAGTCCGAATCCGGCAATGCTCTTTGCAAACAGATCGGCAACAAATAGAGAAGGCTCCGCAGGCATGTGGATCACACGCCGATACACGAGCTTAATGATCTCCCAGGGAGAAGTAAATCCACAATCCGCGATGATTCCCTTTACATTGTCGGGAAGATCTGCATCAGCAAGGTAGAGCATGGTGGATGCGCCCATGGAAAGACCGCTGAGGAGTACAGGGCATATGCCCTTTTCCCGGTTGTGGAAATCGATCCACCGTTTCATATCACGGCTTTCCTTTACACCAAAGGTAATATACTTACCCTCACTAAGACCGTGGCTACGCTGGTCGGGAATCAGAAGGTTGAATCCCAAATCATGGTAAAGCGGAAGCACGAGTCCAAAATCCACACGCCATGTGCTGCGGTAGCCGTGGGCAAGAAGAATCGTTCCTTTGGCATTTTCCGCCGGGATCCAAAGACCGTGCAGCTTGAGGCCTTCCTGGCTGGTCACATAAACATGTTCCGTGTTTTGGGAATGGACCCACTGTTCCGTTTCCTTAATATATTTAAAGTATTTCTTATAAGAGGTTTTGGATATCTGTTCCTCGTCGAGCCACGCAAGCTCCTTTTTTCTGCGGCAGGCTATGAAAAACACATATCCGCCGCTGAATATCAAAAGAACTATTAGCGCGATCAGGACAAACAGAAAAATCTGCATTAGGATTTACACCTTCTTACCAAGCTTTGCAAAGAAGCGGAATGTAAGCGGCCAAACAACGCCGGCCACCACCGCAATTAAGAAATACCGGGCGGTTCTGCCCACGGCTTCCCCAAGCAACAGATTCAGCGGAGCCTTTAACCCGGACTTGACTGCAAGCACCAATGCAAGACCGATGACCACCTTAAGGATCTGCGCCCACCAGACCGCCTTCACAGGAAAACGAATGTGCTTTTCATCCACAAAGTACACAAGTACAAATCCCAGTAGACACCCAAGCATGGTATATGCAGACTCCATACCGCTTTGCAGATTGTGGGCATCTGTGTTTTCCGGGAAAGGATAGAACTGGGTAAAGCACAGATACCCCACAGAAAGCACAGCAATAAACGCAAGCAACCCAGGGATATTCATAGGCTTTTGTGCATACACAATGGGACGAAGCAGGAAAATCAGCGCCACCGCAATGGCGGAAGCCACAAGAACATCCGCAGGGGTATGGACACCGAGATACATACGGGAAAAGGGCACCAAAACTGCTGCCGCCAAGGCAAGATACCGACTCCATTTGTTCTTCGCGGTATAAGCAATGGCACCGAATGTGCCAACGGCGCTCTGGGTATGTCCGCTGGGGAAACTGTAACCGGTTGCCGCCTCCCGGGCACTCTCCACTATGGTAAATTCCGGGTCAAGGACCCAGGGGCGAGGCACTCTACACAGAAGCTTCAGGAACTGATTGCAAAGCACGCCGATAAAGCCTACGAAAAGCACATAATATCCTCTGCGCTTATCCACGCACCACAAAAGGATCAGCGCCGCAACAAGGAAAGCGGTCTCCTCACCAAGCCGGGTGACGATTGACAGAAACGCGTCAAGCACCGGGTTGCGAATGCTCTCCAACAAATACAGAAAACCCACTTTTTTGCCTCACTTCCGCTGTAGATTATCATATCTTTCTTTACCCTATATTATACATAACATCTTCTTTCTTGTAAAGAGAAACAAAGAGCGCCATCTTGATTTTTCTCGTGGGTATGGATATAATAATGACACTACACTTTTGATCGGAGAACACTATGATTCTATACGGCTACGGTATGATGCCTTTCTACTACGGCATCGATTACACCTATTTATTGATACTGCTCCCCTGCCTGCTGATCGCCATGATCGCCAGTGCCGGTGTCAACAGAACCTTCAATAAATACGCAAAACAGATCTCCTCCCGGCATATTACCGGCGCGGAAGCCGCCCAGCGGGTCCTGAGTGCAGGCGGCGTGCGGGATGTGCGGATTGAGAGAATCAGTGGCAATCTTACCGACCATTACGACCCCAAGAAAAAGGTTATCCGTCTTTCCGACAGCGTCTATGACAGTCCCTCTACCGCTGCCATTGGTGTCGCCTGCCACGAAGCCGGTCACGCCGTACAGTATGCCCACAACTACTTCCCTATAAAAATACGGGCAGCCATCATTCCCATTACGAATATCGGCTCCAAACTTGCCATGCCTCTTATCCTGATTGGCTTGCTGCTGGCTACCTTTGGCAGCATGTCCTATATCCTTGTGGATCTCGGCATTCTCTGCTTTAGCCTTTCCCTCGTTTTCCAGCTTGTTACCCTGCCTGTTGAGTTTAATGCCAGCCGCCGCGCTCTGGCTGCCATAGACCAGGCGAATCTTCTAACACAGGAAGAACGGGTCGGCGCTAAAAAGACCTTGAGCGCCGCCGCAATGACTTATGTTGCCGCTGTATTGGTATCCGCTGCTCAGCTTCTGCGGCTTGTGCTGCTTACCGGTCGGCGGCGCAGAGATTAAGGAATTCAAAGCCGCTCCGGTATTGACAACCGGGGCGGTTTTTAGTATACTGTGCTGGTATGAAAAGTATGAAAAGTAGGAAAGAAGGGAATGTATGGCAGGAGGCAAACACATACTCGGAAAAGGTCCTGCGCGCCGCGCTTTTGGTACTGCAAAAGTCGGTGACCGCGGTCAGATCGTAATACCGAAGGAAGCCCGGGAACTTTTCAACATTCGTCCCGGAGACACCTTGCTCATCGTAGGTGAAGAAGGCAAGGGCCTTATGGTCTCCCGTCCTGATCTGCTGGCAACCATTGCCGATCAAGTATTTGAACCAAACGAGAAAGAGGCGTAATGAATGAAGGAATTACTGGAATTTTACAATGAACTGGGCATCTCCCCTGCCGTTTACAATTACGGAGAGGCTGCCCTTGAAAAGCTTAAAGAGCATTTTAACGAGATCGATAAGATCGCGGAGTTTAACCAGGCTAAGGTCATCGCGGCTATGCAGAAAAATCGCGTGTCCGCCGCTTGCTTTGCCGCAACCACCGGTTACGGCTACGACGATGTGGGTCGTGACAATTTGGAACGTGTCTACGCAGATGTATTCCACACGGAAGCCGCCCTTGTCCGCCCCCAGATCACCTGTGGTACCCACGCGCTGACCGTAGCGCTTTCCGCAAATCTGCTGCCCGGCGACGAGCTGCTGTCCCCTGTAGGTCTTCCCTATGATACCTTGCAGGAAGTCATCGGCATCCGGGAGAGTCCCTGTTCTCTCAAAGAGTACGGCGTTACCTACCGACAGGCAGATCTGCTGCCCGACGGTACTTTTGACTACGATGCCATTCGCGCAGCCATCAACGAAAAGACAAAGCTTGTGACCATCCAGCGTTCCAAGGGTTATGCCACCCGTCCTACCTTCTCTGTCGCACAGATCGGTGAGCTGATTGCCTTTGTCAAGGGTATCAAGCCCGATGTGATCTGCATGGTGGATAACTGCTACGGTGAATTTGTGGAAACCATTGAACCCTCCGATGTTGGTGCGGATATGGTCGTGGGTTCTCTGATCAAGAATCCCGGCGGCGGTCTCGCCCCCATCGGCGGCTATATCTGCGGCACAAGGAGTTGCGTAGACCGCTGCGCTTACCGTCTCTCCGCTCCCGGTCTGGGACAGGAGGTAGGTGCGAACTTAGGTCTGATGACTGCCCTTTACCAGGGCTTCTTCCTTGCGCCCACTGTGGTTGCCGGCGCGGAAAAAGGCGCGATCTTTGCCGCAAATCTATACGAGCCCCTTGGCTTCCGCTGTGTGCCCGGCGCAAACGAAAAGCGCCACGATATCATCCAGGCCGTGGAGCTTGGCAGTGAGGAAGGCATGATCGCATTCTGCAAGGGCATCCAGGCCGCCGCTCCCGTTGACTCCTTTGCCACTCCCTGGCCCAGCGAAATGCCCGGCTACAAGGATCGGGTCATCATGGCCGCCGGCGCCTTTGTTCAGGGTTCTTCCATCGAGCTGTCCGCCGACGGCCCCATCCGGGAAAAGTCGGATCGTAGCGATGTGGTTC
>JAZSAB010000024.1:0-3155 GCA_045601675.1 Faecousia sp. | reverse complement strand
CTATGCTCGATTCAGCCATAAGATATTAGCACACTTCTTCCCTTATGTCAAGGGAGAACCCCAGAATTTCCGGAATTTTTTTGTAAATTACGTCCGCAACCGCCCCATCGGTGCAATTACACACATTTTCGTAGCGGTCCGCCACCACGCCATCGGCAGGACAGTAGGCATAGTCCGCCCCGTCAAGCATTGCCGCGTCGTTCTCCGCGTCACCGACGCAGACCAGGATCCTCTTGCCCAGCACCTGCTGTAATTTTCGGGCAGAGGTGATCTTGGAGATGCCCTTTGCCTGGAAATCGATCAGCCGGGCGCAGGCGCGGAAAAAGTCCACCTTGTCGCCCCAGCGACGGATCACATACTCCACAACCTCATCGTAGTACGCCATTTCCTCCGGGGTGGCCTCATAGAGGGATGCGACCCGGTTGCTCAGGAACTTGCCGTAAACCGCAAATTTCAGGAAAGGCTCGTCGATCTTTGCGGGGTCTTTATAGGCCCAGCGGACGCCGATATTGTTGAGATAATCCTCCCAGGCAGGGTTCTTCCGGAAGCAGTAGCTTCCCTCGATGCCCTGCATCTCCACCGTCAGATCCGGGAATTTTGCGATGATCTCCCCGATCATTTCCGCCCGATCCGCGTCGATGGCGGTCACATTGGACAGCTCACCGGTTTTGGGATCGTACCAGGCGGCGCCGTTATAGGCAAGGATCGGCGCGTTCATAGGCACCTTGTCCTGGAAACAGGCGCAGGCAGGCACGCAACGACCGGTGTTGACCGTAAAAGTACCACCGTTTTCCATAAAATATTCAATTGCCCGGAGGTTCCGCTGGGGAATCTCGCTGTTGGGGTCAGTCAGCGTCCGGTCATAATCCACGGTCAGTAGTACATCAGAAAACATAACGATCTCTCTTTCAACACATCGTAGGGGACGGCGCCCTCGACGTCCCGTCCTTTATACAGGAAAGCTTCTTGCGGGTCGTCCAGGGGCCGACCCCTACAAGTCCTAACGGAGGCTGTCCATTTTTTCCAGTTTCTCTAAAACCTTTTTGAAATACTCCGGCAGGTCTGCCATTACCATCACGGGATGCTCGTCCCGGGGGTGGCGGAAGCAGAGGATCCCCGCGTGGAGGCACTGGCTGTCCTGCCCCAGCTCCGGCTTTTTCCGTCCGTACACCGTATCACCTAAAATGGGGTGACCGATGCTTGCCATATGGACGCGGATCTGGTGGGTCCGTCCGGTCTCTAAGCGGCAGCGCACATGGGTGTAGCCACGGTAGCGGCGGACAACCTCCCAATGGGTCACCGCGTCCCGTCCTCCACGGACGGCTACGCACATCTTCTTCCGGTCGCTGGGATGGCGACCGATGGGGGCGTTTACGGTGCCGCTGTCCTCTTTGAGACTGCCGCAGACGATGGCCTCATAGGTTCTTGCCATGGTGTGGTCCTTCAGCTGGGATGCCAGCACCGTGTGGGCAAGGTCATTTTTCGCCACCGCCAAAAGACCGGAGGTGTCCTTATCGATGCGGTGAACGATGCCGGGACGCAGCTCGCCGTTGATGCCGGAAAGGCTATCGCCCATAGCGTATAGAAGACCGTTGACCAGGGTGTCGTTTTCGTGACCTGCCGCGGGATGGACTACCAGCCCCTTGGGCTTGTTGATAACGAGAACATCCTCGTCCTCGTAGACGATCTCCAGGGGCATCTCCACCGGCAGGATGTCCACCGGCTTTGGCTCCGGGAGGGTTACAGACACTTCGTCGCCGATATTTAGTTTATCGTTTTTCTTGCCGGGCTTTCCGTTTCGAAGCACGCAGCCGTCCTCCAGCAGGTGCTGGGCGCCGCTGCGGCTCAAATTCTCGACGCTCCGGGCCAGGAACGCGTCCAGGCGCTCCCCGGCGGTATCGGCAATGAGGATCATTTCTTTTTCTCGTCCTTCCAAAATTCCTTGTTGAAGAAAATAAGACTCACAAGCAGAGCGATTGCGCCGCAGGTGATAAAGCAATCCGCCACATTAAATACGGGGAAATTCATAAATTCCGTGCAGATCATATCCACAACATAGCCCAGGCGCACCCGGTCGATCATATTGCCAAGTCCGCCTGCGTACACCGCCGCGATGCACCACCGCTCAAAGGTCGTGAAAGGCATCCGCTTTTTGGAGAATTCCCAGATGAGCAGCACGGTAAATGCTACAAAAATCACCGCGAACAGCCACTGCATGCCCTTAAAGGAGGAGAAAGCTGCGCCGTCGTTCTGCACATAGGAAAGGGAAAACAGACCCGGCAGCACTTCCACTTTGCCCCAAAGGGGGATGTTCGCCACGGTAAGGTATTTTGTGATCTGATCCAGCGCCACCGCAACCGCGGCAAACAGCGCCATAAATAGGTATTGCATAAAGTTCCTCCGTTAAAAATCCGGGATAAATGTGTGATCCGCGGCGCTTTCCTCCTGGGTAAAGCCATGCAGACCGTTTAAGTACATCCAGCTGAGCACCGCCTGGTACTCCTCTTCTGTAATGGTCCGATCAAAGGGGGCGGTCATGCCGGGCATGGGGGTATACTGGCGCATAAGGCTCACCAGCACTTGCCCGGGGCGGAAGGTATCGCCGATCCAGTCCAGCACCTTAAGGGAATTTTCCACATTCCCCGGCAGGATCAGGTGGCGGATCACCACGCCCTTTTTAAGTCGTTCCCCTTCCCAAACCGGATCGCCGACCTGGGAAACCATTTCTTTGATCGCCCTTGTCGCGACCGCGAAGTAATCCGGCGCACCGGAAAGGGTTTTTGCTAAATCGTTATCGGCATATTTGAGATCCGGCAGGTAGATATCCACCTTGCCGGCAAGCGCGCGGATGGTTTCTGCCCGTTCATAGCCGCCGCAGTTATACACCACGGGCACGGGAAGGGGCGACTTTAGCGCCTCCAAAACCGTGGGCAGGTACTGGGTGGGGGACACAAGATCGATGTTCTCCGCACCCTCAGCAATCAGCTTTTCCATCTCCTGCCGCAAGGTGTTCCCGTCCATCGGTGTGCCGGCGGGAGACGCGCTGATGGCGGCGTTTTGGCAGTAGCAGCACCGCAGCGTGCAGCCGCCGAAGAAGATGGCGCCGCTGCCTCCTGCGCCTGCAAGGGCCGGTTCTTCCCATTTGTGGAGCATGG
>JAZSAB010000023.1:0-5088 GCA_045601675.1 Faecousia sp. | reverse complement strand
TTCCCAGTAGGTGTACTCTTTGCCGCCACGCTTGACGGTCTTCTTGCGGTTCGTGCCGGTGCCGGCTGCTGCTTTTCTTGCCATTTTCTCCTTGCCTTTCCGGGGCAAATCTGCTATAATAAATGGGCAGACTGCCCCTATCGTGATGGGTGGGTGTTTTCTGTATCGCCGCCACAGTCGGTTGCCGCCGCTGTGGTGGTTTTTACTTGCCTTATAGCAGGAAATCTGCTATAATTATCGTGGAGCTGATCGTTGCCGACGTGTATTCTCTCCTGCTGGGGAGATGTGGCGACGTGTCAGCTCCTTTTTATTTTGCCGCTCCGGGTTAGTCCTGGGGCGGTTTCTTTTGGTATTTGGGGATCTCCGTCAGCTCCTCGACACGCTCTACGGCTTTGGCCTGGCCTTCGGGGTTGAGTTGATCGAAGGCGGCATCTATCGTTTGCTTGCGTTTTTTTGCTGCGATATATTCTTCGTCCACCTCTTTATCTGCATAATCTCCTAATGTCTGAACAAAAGACCGCATATCTTCGGTGAAATCGATATCGAACAATTCAGTGAATGAAACATTTAACACCTCGGCTATTTTGGCCAATTGTTTAAGCGGCGGCATAATAACACCGGATTCATATTTGGAAATCGTTGCACGGTTAACCCCGAGAGTTGCGGCTAATTGTTCTTGTGTGATATTCTGTTTTTTTCTCAATTCCTGAAGCCTTAAATGATTCACGGCACATCCCTCCCGTGGAAAGTGTACCTCAAAAGCACACTTTTGTCAAGATAAACAGTAAAAGTGCTTGACAAGCACGCTACGAAGTGCTATTATGTGCCTACAAGGCACAAAAGGAGGTGGAACAATGAAACTGAACACATGGAAGATCAAATTGATCCTTGCTGAAAAGGAAATGAACCAAGCCGACCTTGCTGTAAAGTGCGGCGTAAACCGGCAGCGGATCAATGAACTTTTGTCTCGTGCAACCTGTTCGTTAAAAACGCTGGGCAGGATCGCCAAGGCACTGGATGTTCCGGTAGCCGAAATCGTAAAGGAGGAAAGTTAAATGCACATCCCCACAAGACAAGAGAAGCTGGTCCTCAGCGTGCCGGAGGCGGCGCAGCTGCTGGGTATCAGCTCCTCGAAAATGTACGAAGTGGTCCGGATCGAGGGCTTTCCCTGTATCCGGGTCGGCAAGCGTGTTCTGGTCAATGCCAAGCGTTTGGAGGCATGGCTGGACGAAATGACAGAGAAAGGTTGGTACTTAAGATGAAAACTGAAATTATGATCACCGTCCGGGCGTACCCGGTTCAGATCCGGGACGAGCGCACCGGAGAGACGAAGGGCGATACCATCGTTCTGACCAAGCAGAAGATCCAGGCAGCTGCCGCTATCGGCCTGAGTGACCGGGATCTGATCAACCGGCTCTACAACCGCCAGGGTTACCACGTCCTGGATGTTGGCAAGCCCAAGAAGGAGGGGATCATCGTGGATCTGCTGCAGCTGTATGAGGGGCAGGAGGTAGCAGACTGTGACACAGAATAACGATGCACTTTCTTTCCTTATGGAAAACGGCCTGAGTTCGGACGAAATTTCCCGTTACCTGAACGAAGGTATTTCCATGGATGAACTGGTCACCGCTGTGCAGGGCCTGACCTCTCGCCGTGAGTCAGTTAATTCCGACACTCAGAGTGTAAGGCCTGCGGACTTTTCGGACGCAGGCAACGCAGAGGTTTTTGTCCGTGAATACTCTTCCTATTTGGCATTTGTGGATTCCATGGGATGGCTCTTTTGGGATGGCAAGCGATGGGAGCGCAGTGATCACAAGGCCCTGATGCTTGCTATAGAGTTTTCTTCACGGATGCGGATTGAAGCCATGGAAGAATATACATCTGCCTTACACAAGGAAGCTGCAGCAAAAGCAAACAACCCTGATGGGGGCGAGGAGGTCAAAAAGGCTGCGGATGCAACCAAGCAAGCAAAGGCGTTTCTTACCCATGCCAATATCACGCGGCGTGCTGCCCGGATCAAGGCAATTCTTGAACTGAGTAAACCAAATTTGTATGTACCCGGCAGCGCTATGGATGCAAATCCCGTGGAGCTGAATACCCAGAGCGGAATCATTGACCTGCGAACAGGTGAAAGGAAATACCACCGTCAGTCAGCTTACTGCACCATGATTACAGCCGAAAACGTGGACACAGACGGTGCCACAGAGACCTGGCAAGCATTCCTTGATGAAATCACATGCAATGACCATGAGTTAAAGGGCTTCCTTCAACTGATCGTTGGTATGGCCCTGTTTGGTAAGGTGTATCACGAAGGAATTGTATTCGCTGTAGGTGATGGCCGGAACGGCAAGAGTACCTTCTTTAATGCCGTTGGCGCTGTCCTGGGTGATTACACCGGGTATATCAATATCGATGTGATAACCACCAAGGGATCAGGCGATAAGGCAGCACTTGCTACATTACGGGGCAAGCGCATGGTAATTGCCGGAGAACTGGAGGAAGGCCGCCGCTTATCTGCTGCAACTGTGAAGAAGCTTGCCAGCACAGACCCTTTCCAGGTGGAGGAAAAGTATAAACAGCCGGAGATCATAACCCCCTCGCACACGCTGTTTCTGTTCACTAACCACTTGCCTCGTGTTAGCTCCACAGATCTGGGCACATGGCGCAGAATCCTCAATGTTCCGTTTAATGCTGTCATTGCGCCGAAGCAGTCCGTTCAGAATCTCGGAGATATTCTTGCAAAAACCGCAGGCGGTGCAATTCTTGCATGGGCGCTGGAGGGCGCACGGCGGTTCGCTGAAAATGAGTTTCATTTGATTATCCCTCAATGCGTCAAGGATGCAACAGAGGAGTACAGGCGGCGTGAGAGCCAATTGGAGAACTTCATTGACGAATGCTGTGAAGCCAGCCCTAACTCCCGGGTTCAGGCACGTGTTTTATATGCAGAGTATAAGACATGGGCGGAAAATGTAGGGGAGCATGCACGAACGGAAAAAGAGTTTTCCGATGAAATGGACAAGCTGGGTTATACCTGCATCCGTCCTAAGGGAGTAAAAAACTATCTAGGTATCAAATTACGGGTTGTAAATCTGTCGGGGGTGGTGGGAGGTTGCGGCTGAATACTAACTTTCGCATAAGCAAAAAAGAATTGTATATAGAGAAAGTTGCTATACTGCCACCACCTGCCCCAACCCAAATAAGAAAGGAGTTAACCATGGATCAAATCGAGATTACCGCTAAGGCAGCATTTAAAATTTCATCCGCCATGGAAATTATTGAACTTGCCCGGAGTGTGTTGCTCGCTCAGCGTCTTATCGGCAAAGGAGAAATTAAACTAGATCTTCTGCCGGTAGTGGAACATTTGCTGATAGAGGCAGAAAGCAGGCACCTGCATGAGGCAAAAAACGCCCTCAAGGGCTGAATTTCTGCTGATTAAGGAAAAACAAAAGGAGGAACCAATGGAACTGAAATACATACTGACAACCTATGACCGGCTGGACGGCGGCGCCAGATTTGTGCAGAAGCTGAGCCGTGAGCCGTTCCATGTCATGTACTACCAGGGCACTGTCCTGATCAACCGGGAAGTACCTCACCTGGAAAAGGTGCTGCAGGCCCTGGAGCAGTGGTGGGCAGCTGAGGACAGCCCGGAGCCCTGGGACAGATCTTTCCAGATTATCAGCAAGGCCGCTGGCAAGACTGCAGCCCTCCAGTGTAACCAGGCATGGAGAGAGGCAACCACGGACCGGCGCAAGAAGGAAACGGCAGCAGCTGCCGCCCAGTGGATCGACACGGTATTTGTGACGGTGGATCTGGATGGCTGGGACGAGCTGTGTGGCCGGGGCTATGATGGTGGACTGTTGGAGGCTATCACAAGCGAATTCTTCGAGCGGCAGAAGGCTGAGGGCTTCCAGCAGTGTGAGAGCTGGCTCAGCCTGGGAAGAAAGGCAGCTTTCCTGTACGGCTACCGGCTGGGGCAGGCGGCCCAGGGCGAAAAGCCCCGTTGATTTAGGCAAAAGAAAGGATGTATACAATGCCCTACTACAAACCCTGTCCTCTCTGTGGAGCTGCCCTGGATCCGGGAGAGATCTGCACCGACTGCCGGGACGAAAAGAAAACCGCCCCCGATGCTACCAACATCGAGAGCGGCAAGGCGGATCGTGAGTTGTCCGACCCTAGATCCGCCTCTATTGTATGACAAACAAGGGGGGGAAATCAAGATGTTTTTGGAAATTCAATCCGGTGATGACCGCCTGTTGGAGATCATCAAGAAGAAGTCGCAGCCATATTTTCAGCGTGGCATGGATGCCGTGATCGAGCAGCGGCCGCTCCGGACCTTTGAGGAAGCTGCCGATATTATCAAGCCCAAGCTGTTGGAGCATGGCCTTGATGAATGGTGGGCAGAGGCTATGGCCTGTACATTTGCCCGGTCCTACATTGCCGGTATCGTGGCAGCTGCCCGGCTGGTGGCTCCGGATCTGGTGGCACGGTTCGAGCCTCGTCTGGAGGAAACGGCATGAAAATCAAGATCTCCCACAAGCCGGAAGAACAGAAGGAGGCCGCTGCCACGGTGGCGGCCCTCCTCCGACTCCATCCCGGTGCAACGGTCCGCAAAAGTGACCGGCACGCCCCGGATTATCAGATCTATTTGACCACCAGAAAGTACGGACCCCTTGTGGGCACAAGGAAAAACCTTGACCGGTGACCGATTCAGTGGTATAATATGCCCAAAGAATAACGATTTGAGTACCGCCCTTCGGGGTTAGCGTTTAGCGCATGGGAAATGGCTACGGCCGTTCCTGTGCGCTTTTTCTTTTGTTCAGATCGTTCCTTCTTTTAGCCCGGGGTGAGGTGCTTCCTCCTTTCTGCTCACTCCGGGCATTAGATAAAAACGAAGGAGGGAACAAAAGAAAGGATGATATAGTTCTATGAGTACGTATGTAGGAAAGATGAAGAATGTCCTTGTGGCGTTCAATGACGCAGCTCTGGATATCCGCCAAAAGGTGCAACATGCCAACGAGCAATTCAAGACGGATGTTGCTGCGGAAGAAGTGAACAAGCTTCGGGCGCAGCTCGCACAGGCGGCGGAAG
>JAZSAB010000022.1:0-16333 GCA_045601675.1 Faecousia sp. | reverse complement strand
CCACCAAGATCGAGGCTCTGATCACCCCCCGCACCAAGGCTATCATGCCTGTTCATATGCTGGGTAACCCCTGTAAGATGGACGAGATCATGGCCATCGCAAAGAAGCACAACCTGTACGTCATCGAGGACTGCTGCCAGGCTGTTGGCGCTTCCTACAAGGGCAAGTGCTGCGGCACCATCGGCGACATGGGCGCATACTCCCTGAACGTATTTAAGACCATCACCACCGGCGACGGCGGCTTCGTTGGTACTTCCGATTCCGATCTGTACGAGCGCGCATTCGGCTTCCACGATCAGGGTCACAAGCCCTCCCGTACCGGCGTTGAGGTCGGCAACCGCTCCATCGTTGGCGTCAACATGAGAATGAACGAGCTCAGCGGCGCTGTTGCTGTTGTTCAGGGCAGAAAGCTCCCCAACATCCTGAAGACTCTGCGCGAGAAGAAGGCACTGCTGAAGTCTCAGCTGCAGGACCTGCCCGGCGTCGGCTTCCGTACCGTCAACGACGAGGGCGAGTGCGCTACCCTGCTGACCCTGCTGTTCGAGACCAAGGAGCTGGCCGCCGCTTTCTGCGAGAAGGCCGGCACTTCCGTCATCGCTCGCTCCGGCTGGCATGTATACAACAACATGGAGCAGATCCTGGACAAGAAGACCTGGACCAACGCACATCCCTTCCACAACGATGACCGCAAGTACGAAAAGCACATGCTGCCCGCTACCGACGATATCCTGGAGCGCGCTGTGAACATCTCCATCGGCGTCGTGGACAAGGGTCTGGGCGCAGGCACCGGCATCAACATCAACTCCACCACCGAAGAGATCAACCAGGTGGCAAAGAACATCCGCGAGATCGTCCTGTCCCTGTAATTTATAGGAGGGCATTATGGATAAAATCAGAGTTGCCGTTATCGGCTGCGGCTCTATCAGTGACATTTATATGTCCAACATCCAGAGCGGCAAGTTCCAGATCCTGGAGCTGGTAGCTTGCTCTGACCTCTTCCCTGCCGCCGCTCAGGCTAAGGCAGAGAAGTACGGCTGCAAGGCCATGACCACCGAGGAGATCTGCGCAGATCCCTCCATCGATATGGTCATTAACCTCACCATCCCCGCCGCCCACTATCCCGTGATCAAGCAGTGCCTGGAAGCAGGCAAGCACGTCTTCTCCGAGAAGATGATCGCCGTGGAGCTGTGGCAGGGTCAGGAACTGGTGAAGTTAGCTGACGAGAAGGGCCTGTATCTGGGCGTTGCCCCCGATACCTTCCTGGGCGCTTCCGTGCAGACCGCAAAGTACATCGTTGAGCAGGGCCTCATCGGCAAGCCCGTTTCCTGCCACGCTGCCATCAGCCGTAACTACGGCATCTACGGTGAGTTCCTGACCCACCTGTGCAAGCGCGGCGGCGGCATCGGTTTCGATATGGGCGGCTACTATCTGACGGCTCTGGCATCCATCCTGGGTCCCGTTAAGTCCGTCAGCGCATTCACTGCTATCAACGATCCCCATCGGGTCAACACCCGCATCGGCGCTCCCAACTACGGTAAGGAGTACGATCTTGAGGACGCAAACGTGATCACCGCCACCATGCAGTACGAAAGCGGCGTTCTTGGCACTCTGCACATGAACTCCGACTGCATCCTGGACGAGACCTACAGCCTCGTGATCTACGGCACCGAGGGCATCCTGTATATGGGTAACCCCAACGAGTTCGGTAACCCCGTATACCTGAAGAAGACCCTCTCTGATCCCGTGGCATTCCCCCTGACCCACGGCTATGCGGAAAACTCCCGCGGCGTCGGCGCCGCCGAGATGGCATGGTCCATCGTCAAGGGTCGCAAGAACCGGGCAAGCAAGGAAATGGCTTACCACGTCTTCGAGCTGATGCACGGCATCATGACCTCTGCCGAAACCGGCAAGATGGTGAACCTGGAGTCCACCTTCGAGACCCCCGCAGGTCTGCCCGCAGGTTACATGGGCGACGGCGGCTGGACCCGTAAGGAAGAAAGCGCTCTGGCATAAGTATTTACCCGTAGGGGGCGAGTTCCTCGCCCCCTTCATTGCAAATTAGGAGGTTTTTATGCGGACACGACAGCTTCAGTTTCTTCGTCCCGACGAGATCTTAGCGGAAAAGGCGCGCAAAAGCATCGTCTATCTGCCGGTCGCTCCCCTGGAGTGGCACGGACCCGCTATGCCCTACGGCACAGATCCCATCCTCGCCCAGTCCCTGGCAAGCGCCGCCGCGGAGCGTACCGGCGGTGTTGTGATGCCCACCCTGTTTTTCGGCACGGAACGGGAGCGCCCCTCCTATATTTTGGAAGCCAAAGGCTTCGAAAACCCCGAATCCCTCTACATAAAGGGTATGGATGTACCCGCAAACTCCATGAAGAGCTATTATGCCCGGGAGGACATCTTCGCCCTCACCGTACGGGAGCATCTGCGCCTGCTTGTGGAGCAGGGCTATAAGCTCATCGTCATCGTAAACGGTCACGGCGCCACCGGTCAGCGCTCCAGCCTGGATCGCCTGGCAAAGGAATTTACCGGCGAGACCGAAAGCTTCGTGCTCTACCATATGATCGATATCTACACCGAGGATTTCCGTCCGGATTTCGGTCACGGAACCCTGATCGAAACCTCTCTCATCCGCCATCTGTGCGACGAGAATGTGGATCTTTCCGCCCTTCCGCCTAAGGAAGTGCCCCTGAAGTACACCGATTGGGGCATCGCCGACGACAGCGTCTTCGCGGGCAACCGTACGGAAGGCGACTGCGTGATTTTTGATCCCCGGGATGCAACACCGGAGCTGGGAGCAAAGTGCTTCCAAAACGCGGTGGATAATCTCACCCGCCAGGTGCAGGAGCTGTATCCTGCCCTCTAACTTTGAATTTTCGTAAGACCGTCGGTCTTCTTTAACTTTTGCTGCCGGAGGTGACCGCCCGTGTCCCAGCCCCCTATCCCCCGGAAAGAATACGAGATCGTGGACTACCCCAAGCTGGATCACGTCCGGGCCAGCATCGTGCGGATCGTAAGCCGCAACACCCACGCCCACCGGGCGTATGAATTGGGTCTTGTGCTGGATGGCAGCGCCCAGGTCCGCCTGGGCACAAAGACATTTCCCATCCGCAAAGGCTCTCTCTTCTTCTTTAACGCCCACGAGTCCCACGAGATCATCGCCGAGCAGAGCGACGGCGCCGTCATCGCCTATCTGCAGGTGGCAGGCGGTTTCTGCAGCGGTTACCTCACCTGCTTCCGAAACCTTGAGGTTTTGGAAAACGATCTGACCGGCATCTTAACCCCGGAGCAAAACCTGAAGCTTACCGGTCTTATGGTCCGGGCGCTTTCTGACTATATGGCGGAGTTCAGCCAGCTCTACGCCCTCAGGTGCGTAAGCAGCATCTGCTCTCTTTACAGCGCCCTTTTGGAGATGGTCCCCTACCACCAGCTTTCTGACGCCGCCTACATAGCGCGTAACCGCAAAATGGCGCGGCTGATCCGGATCACCTCATATATCGAGCAAAACGCCGCAGAAAAGCTCTCCTTGGAGGAGCTTGCCCGGCAAGAGGGGGTCACCCCCACCTACCTGTCCCACTTTATCCGGGACAACCTCCCTATGACATTTCAAAGCTACGTCACCTCCATTCGCTTCCAGCGGGCTCTGAAGCTTTTGCAAAGCACTTCCATGAACCTGACGGATGTGAGTGTGGTATGTGGCTTTTCAGATGTAAAATATCTGTCAAAACTACTGGAAAAGAACTTTGGTGTGCCCGCCCAGGAGGCCTGCCGGCAGCTGCGGCAGCAGACCGGAGCCATAAATCGGCAGGAGTCCCAATCCTTCCTCAGTGACGGCGCCTGCGTAAAGCTTTTGCAGGAGTTTTGGCAAGATCTTAATAAGAAAGGACTGTCCTTATGAACAAAAAAGGTATCGCAGTTGCAGGTAATATGATCGTTGACCTGCTCTACCCCATCCACGGCATTCCCAAGCCCGGCGAACTGACCACCATCACCGCCGACGCATCCCGCTCCGTTGGCGGCTGCCTGTGCAACGACATCGTTGACCTGGCAAAGCTGGATCCCGAGCTTCCCCTGGTGGCTCTGGGCCGCACCGGCGACGACGCCGAGGGCGCCTATGTTATGGACATTCTGCGCGGTCACAAGAACATCGACCTGCAGCATGTAAAGATCACCGGCACCACCTCCTTTACCCTGGTCATGGCCGATGAGATCACCACCCAGCGTACCTTCTACCACAGCCGCGGCGGCAACGCAGCCTTCTGTGAAGAGGACATTCCCTGGGATAAGTTAGATGTGGATATGCTGCACATCGGCTACATCCTGCTGCTGGACACGCTGGACGAGGAAGATCCCGAGTACGGCACCAAGATGGCGCGCCTGCTCCACACAGCGCAAGCTAAGGGCATCAAGACCTCCATCGATGTGGTCTCCGAGGCCGGCGAGCGCTTTAAGAAGCTGGTGTGCCCCGCAATGAAGTACACCGACTACTGCATCATCAATGAAGTGGAAGCCCAGGCTACCACCGGCGTGGAGCTGCGCACCGAGGACGGCACGCTTCTCAAGGAAAATATGCCCCTGGCACTTCGCAAGATGAAGGAGCTGGGCGTCTCCACCTGGGCGGTCATCCACTGCCCCGAGGTCGGTTTCGGTCTGGACGAGAACGACAACTTAGTGGAAGTTCCCAGCCTGAAGCTGCCTTCCGGCTACATCAAGGGCACCGTAGGCGCCGGCGACGCTTTCTGCTCCGGCGTTCTGTACGCAGCCTGGAAGGGCGAAGACCTGAAATCCGCCATTGAGCTTGGCACCGCATCCGCTGCCTGCTCCCTGAGCCAGCCCGGCGCTACCGAGGGTATGCGCACCGAGAAAGAGGCCCGCGAGCTCTATAACAGCCTGCGCTAATAATTGACAATTGACAATGGACAATTGACAATTTTGTTGTCATTCCGAGCCAGTGCGCCACGTCGCTTCGCTCCTCGCAATGACACCCTACATTTTGAAAGAAGGTTACGAATATGAATGCAATTATGTACGGTGCCGGTAACATCGGCCGCGGCTTTATCGGCTCCCTTCTGAGCCAGTCCGGCTACCGGGTCACCTTTGTGGATGTGGCAGATCCCGTGGTAAACCACCTGAAGGAAAAGGAATGCTACCCCATCCGCTATGTTTCCACCACCGGTCACGAGGATGTGCTGATCGAGAACGTCACCGCCATCCACGGTAACGACACCGAGGCCGTTTCCGACGCCATCGCCGCTTGCGACATTATGGCAACCGCTGTTGGCGCAAGAATCCTGAAGTTCATCGTCCCCAATATCGTCGCCGGTCTGCGTAAGCGCTGGGAAAAGGGCGGCGCACCCCTCAATATCATCGTCTGCGAAAACCTGATGGACGCAAACTTAGTGGTCGAGGGTCTGATCAAGGAAAAGCTCACCGAAGACGAGTGCAAGAAGTTCGACGAGACCGTAGGTCTTGTGGAAGCCTCCATCGGCAGAATGGTCCCCGTCCAGACCGAGGAGATGAAGGACGGCGAGCCCATGCGCGTGTGCGTGGAGCGCTACGGCTTCCTGCCCACCGACAAGGCTGCTTTCAAGGGCGGCGTTCCCGAGATCAAGAATATGGTTCCCTTCGAGCCCTTCGATTTCTACATCAAGCGCAAGCTCTACATCCACAATATGGGTCATGCCACCTGTGCTTACCTGGGCGACCTGCTGGGTCTCCAGTACATCTATGAGTCCATCGATGTGGCAGATGTCCGCGTCCTGGTGCAGAACGCTATGATCGAAAGCGCCACCGCCCTCAACAAGAAGTACGGCGTTCCCACCGAAGACATCATCATGCACATCACCGACCTTATGGGTCGTTTCACCAACGCGGCTCTCTTAGATACCTGCGCCCGTGTGGGCGGCGACCCCGGCAGAAAGCTCTCTCCCGACGACCGCCTCATCGGCTCTTCCTCCCTGGCGCTGTCCGTTGGCATCACCCCGGCATACATTGCCGTTGGCGCAGCCGCCGGTCTGCATCGCTACATTAAGGAAGCCGAGGGTATGGAGCAGGGTATGGACGCCGCCGCTTCCGTGCTGAAGGAGGTCTCCGGTCTGGATGCCGACAGCGTCCTTGCTAAGATGATCCTTTCTATGTACGAAAAGATCCTGGCCGGCGCAACAGTTGCCGACCTGCGCCGGGCTGCCGACGCTGTCAAGGCCGCAAGCCTTTCCGCAATCATCTAATTCCTCAATGTTTATTTTTCAGGGCGGGTCTTGACCCGCCCTATGCCTTCCCCCGAGGGGAAGGTGTCTGTGCCAACGCACAGACGGATGAGGAATGCGGGCACAAATGTATCATGACCGCTATTTTACAGACCTCTTCTCTGTAACTGCACGCCATTCCTCTCCCGCCCCTTTGGGGCACCCTCTCCCCGGGAGAGGGTATCGAAACCCCTGGAATTATAACGAGGTGAAACTATGAAACACGAAATCAGAGAAACCGAGCAGTTCGGAAAGCTGTTGGTGCTCAATCACAATGGTGTGGAAATGGGCGTCGCGCTCGACTACGGTCTGCGCATCGTGACATTCAACATGGAGGGCATGGAGAACATTTTCTACGAACAGCCCCGTGACCTTTCCGATAACCACGCAACCGACAAGGGCTGGCAACTCCGGGGCGGTCACCGTCTGTGGACCTCTCCCGAGACCGACCTTTCCTACTACCCGGATAACGCCCCCATCACCTACGAGCTGGGCGAAAATACCGTGATCCTGACCCAGGAGGTCGACCCCTGGCTGAACCAGCGCAAGAGCATGACCATCCTCTTTACTGACGATGGCATCTCCGTGACCCACACCGTGGAAAACACCGGTGACGAGGAAATGACCGTTGCCCCCTGGGGTGTCAGCACCATGAAGCCCGGCATCATCGCCGTGCCCTGGGAAGGACCTCAGCCCGGCGACTATACCCCCCGCCGCCGCGTAAATCTGTGGGCGACCACCAGCCTCCACGATTCCCGGCTCCACTTTGACCACGACGCCTTCTGGGCAGAGTTTATGCCCCTTACTGACTACTGTAAGATCGGTCTGTACGCCCCCGCCGGTGTCGCCACCTATGAGGGTCTGGGACAGAAGTACACCCTGCTCTTCGCCGCGCCTGCCGCGGAGGAACTGCCCGACGGTGGCTGCAACTTTGAAACCTACCTTGGTAAGACCATGATGGAGCTGGAGTCTCTGGGCAAGGTAAAGACCCTCAAAAAGGGCGAGACCGCCAGCCACACCGAGCTCTGGATTTTGGAGAAAGCATGATGAACAAACGATCCTACGATTGGGGCACGGAGGGCTCTGCCATCCGGGAGCTTTACGCTTACGGACGCAGCCGCGCCGCGGCTATCGGTGACGAAAATGTCTACGACTTTACTCAGGGTAACCCCTCGAACCCCACACCTCCCGAGGTAAAGGCCGCGGTTTTGGAGCTGCTGGAGCAGGATCCCCTTTCCTTGCATGGCTACACCCACGCCATCGGCGATCCCGCCGCCCGCAAAGCCATTGCAGAGGATCTCAATAGCCGCTTTGACGCAGGCGCAGAGGCGGATGATCTTTTCATCACCTGCGGCGCAGCTCCCGCCCTTTGCGCGGTTTTCCACGCATTGGCGGATGAAAAAAGCGAGATCCTCACCGTTGCCCCCTATTTCCCCGAATATAAGCCCTACGCGGAGCTCACCGGCGCGACCTTTAAGGTCGTTCCCCCGGATGTTCCGGATTTCCAGATCCGGCTGGATCAGGTGGAAGCTGCCATTACGGAAAAGACCGCCGTTTTGCTCTTAAACTCCCCCAATAATCCCTCCGGCACGGTCTATACCGCCGAGACCCTCTCCGCTCTGGCGCAGCTTCTGCGGAAAAAAGAAAAAGAATACGGTCACCCCATCTACATCGCCTCCGATGAACCCTACCGGGAGCTTGTGTACGACGGCGTCACCGTCCCCTTCCTGCCGAAGATCTATGAAAACACCGTCATTTGCTATTCCTATTCCAAGACCCTGACCCTCCCCGGCGAGCGCATCGGCTATATCTATGTGCCGAAAGCTGCCCAAAACAGCCGGGATGTGTACGCCGCTATCTGCGGCGCTGCCCGGGCTCTCGGTCATATCTGCGCCCCGGCGCTGTGGCAGAAGGTGATTGCAAAATGCGCCCATCTTCGCCCGGATGTAGCAAATTACGACCGGAATCGCACCCTTTTGTGTGAGGGACTTCGGTCCGCGGGCTATGAGGTTGCCACTCCCAGCGGCGCTTTCTACCTCTTCGTAAAAGCCCCCGGCGGCGACGCAAACGCCTTTGCGGAAAAGGCAAAGCTGCGGGATCTGATCGTCGTCCCCGGCGACAGCTTCGGCTGCCCCGGATATCTGCGTCTTTGCTACTGCGGAAGCGCAGAAAAAATCGAAAAGAGCCTGCCCATTTTCCGGGAGCTGATTACAGAATACTGATTGACATAATTTTCATTTTATCCACAGAAGTTTTGTGGAAAGTTCGGAAGTTATCCACATTATCAACAGGCTTATCCACAGAAAAGATGGAAAAAACCCCTGCGTGCCCAAGGCTCGCAGGGGTTTTTGCTGTTTATAACCGGTTTTGTGGAAATTCCGCTTTTTCCTGTTTTTGTTTACATAATACGCTCAAATTCCATCTTGACAGAGAACACCCGATCCGGCTTTTCGGCGGACACACGCTCACCCAAGACAGACAAAACGCCCTCCTCATTTACGCTCCAGTTCAGGGTAATTTCCTGTCCCAAAGTCGCCTCGGAGAGGTAGCAGACAGTAAAGCTTTTAAGCGCATGGGCGCTGTGGAAAGCATCGTCCAAAAGGTCATCCGCCCAGGCAAGATACCGGGTGTTGTTCATATGGTGGTTCTTGTCGATATCCTCCTCCGAAACAGCGCGAAACGCGATCCGGTCAGTCTGCAGACCCGTCAGGTTCACCGGCACAGGAAGCTCCTCGCCCAATGTAACGCCCTCCACGGTAACGCCGCTCTTTCCCGGCAGCACTAACCCCCGGGTATTTTCGTCCATCAGCACCCAAATGCTGCTGATCCTATAAAGCAGGTCGCCTTTTTCGTCGTAGGCGGCAGTGGCTCTGGGGTAGGCCACCCGGGTGGTGGGCATAGGCCAGGTCTTTACTGTGACGGTCTCGCCAATTCTCGGCAGCCGGGTGATCTCTACCCGGTAGCGCAGCACCGCCCAGAAAAGTCCGTCAAAAGATGCATCGTCCGCGCCCAAAAGCTTGCAATGCTCCCCGGCTGCCTCCTGGGCAAGCCACAAAATAGAAGATGCTTTCAGTCTGCCCTGGGCGTCGGTAAGGGCCTCCGTCAGGGTCACCTGCATCGAATGTACTTTTTCCATACTTCCTACTTTCCTATGGTCAGCGTCTGACGGACGCCTCCACGATAGATAACGAATTCCAGGTTTTTTTCCTCCCCGCTTGCAAGAAGCTCCGCAAGATGCTCCACGCCGGTAATCCGCTCCTCACCCAAAAAGAGCAGGATATCCCCCCGGCTAAGACCGGTCTGCTCGTCTGCCTGGGTGATCAGCACCCCCTGGGGAATGCTGTAATAATTCTGCCAGAGATCGCTGACATCCTCCCCGGTAAAGCCCAGGGAAAACCGCTTGCCCGCGGTAGCCGCCTCCTCCACGCCCATGGTGGGCAGGTCGCTCCCCCCCTGGTTGGAAAACTCCACCGGAGCGGGGATCTTTTCACGATCGGGACGCAGCCGGATCTGAAGTCCTGCCATGAGTCCGATAAAACCGCTGATTAAAATCACCGGGATCAGCAGCAGCGCAAGGACCCCTCTGTGTTTCTTTGGGGGATGGGTACTGCCGGTGCGGTAAGTATCCTCCCAGTTTCTGTATTCCATAGTATACCTCTTAATTTACCTGGGGAAGGGTAAAGGTAAAGCGTGTCTTTCCCTCCCGGCTGGTGACGGAGATGTCCTCTCCGTGACCGCAGACGATGGTCTTGACAATAGAAAGACCAAGTCCCCAGCCGTCCCGGTCCAGGGAGCGGCTCTTGTCGGTCTTGTGGAACCGCTCGAAGAGCATGGGAAGCTCCTCCGGCGGGATCGTCGGTCCGTCATTTTCCACGCTGATGTAGATCTTCTGATCGTCCAGCCGGAAATCGATGCCTAAAACCCCCTCCTGGGGGCAGAATTTCACCGCGTTATCCAGGAGATTGTAGACCACCTGGGTAATGGAATCCTCCACCGCGAAGGTGTAGACGGGATAGTCCGGCAGATTTACCTGCACATCCAGGCTTTTCTCCATGATCTTTCCCTCGAAGGAAAGCAAGGTTCTTCCCACGCACTCGCAGGCATCGAACCGGCGCTTTTCCTCCTCCCGGATGCCGCCCTTTGCCTGGAGCCGGGACACATCCAGCATATTGCGCACCAGCCGGCTCAGCCGCTTCGTCTCATCGGACACCAGCTGCATATATTTTGGGTGCTGAGCTTCCGGGATCGTGCCGTCCAGCATACCGTCCACATAGCCGCCGATGGTGGTCATGGGGGTCTTTAATTCGTGGGACACATTGCTGACGAATTCCCGCCGCTGCTGCTCGCTTTTCTGCAGAGAAACCGCCATATTGTTAAAGGCCAGGGCCAGCTCCCGGACTTCCTCCGGAGAGCCCTCCTCCACAGAAACTCTGGCGTCCATCTCGCCGTGACCGAAGGCGCTGGCGGCATCTGCCATATCCCGCAGGGGGCGGCTGATCTTCCGGGCGGTCACCGCCGCGGCGATCACCGCCATCAGCACCACAAGCACGGAAACCGCCAGGTACATCTCCGTCATCTTTTCCAGCATTTCCTGGGTTCGGGTGGTGGGCATCGACACCATCACGATGCCCATATCCTTTCCCCGGCTGTCCTGGATGGGCATGGCGACCACATACCGGGACTCCTTGTAAAGGCCCCGGACCAAACCGGTGGACTCCAAGTACCGACTTTCCAAAACGCGATTCAGGTAGCTTTGATCCACCGCCAGGGAGGTGTGCTCGCAGCCCAGGGGGGAATCGGAGCAAAGCACCAGCTCGCCCCGGAGATTGCAGATCACCGCGTCGGCGCCGGACACCTGGTTGCACACCGCCAGGTTCATATAGAAGCTCTGTCCCGAGAGGGTTCCTTCCGCGTAGTAGGCGGTGGAGAGGGTAGAAAGGGCTTTCGCCTCATTTTCCAGGTTGTCCATCGCCCAGCGCTTCATATAGTCCTTCGCCATCACCTGAAAGGAAACACCAACCAGCAATATTGCCGACAGCAGTATCGCCGCCGCAGGTAAGAAGATGCGGCTGAATGTCCGTTTCATTACAGTACCTCGAATTTATAGCCAACAGCCCAAACGGTCTTTAAATTCCACTGCTCGGACGCGCCCTCCAACTTTTCACGTAGGCGCTTAACGTGGACGTCCACGGTGCGGGAGTCGCCGAAATAGTCGAAGCCCCACACCTCGTCCAGCAGCTGGTTGCGGGTGTAGACCCGGTTGGGAGAAGATGCAAGATAGAAAAGAAGCTCCATCTCCTTGGGGGGCGTGTCCACCTTTCTGCCCGCAACGGTCAGCTCAAAGGCGTCCATATCGATAATGAGATTGTCGAAAACAAGACGGCGGGCAGACTTTTGGGGGGCGGCGTCACTGCTGCGGCGCAGCACCGCCTCGATCCGGGCAAGGACCTCTTTCATTTCGAAAGGCTTGGTGATATAGTCGTCAGCGCCGGTCTTCAGACCCTGGACCTTATCGTCGGTCTCGCCCTTTGCGGTTAACATAATAACAGGCGTCTTGCTCTCGGCGCGGATGTGCTTGCAGACCTCCCAGCCGTCCATGCCGGGCATCATAATGTCCAGCAGCACCAAATCCGGGGAGATGGCACGGAATTTTTCCAGACCCTGGCTTCCGTCGGCAGCCAAAGTCACGGCGTAGCCCTCCCGCTCCAGGTACATCTGCAGCAGCTCACGGATGTTGCTGTCGTCTTCTACAACAAGAACAGAAATTGCCATGGCAGATTCCTCCTAAATACTTTTTTCTTCTATTATAACGCAAAATCCGCACCTGCGGTGAACTTTTTGTGAATCTTGGACTATTTTCTATATAATACGGTAAATGTCGCTTGGAACTTGTAGGGGCGGTTATTAACCGCCCGCGGGCGATCAGTGATCGCCCCTACAGCATATCCTCTGTCAATTCCCTTGCGTTCTGCAAGGGTTTGGGGTATAATGGAAAAAACATTGGAGGTATGACTATGTTTATTGAACTACTGAAAGCCGTCCTCTTTGGCATCGTGGAGGGCATCACCGAGTGGCTGCCCATCTCCTTCACGGGACACCTGATCCTACTGGACGAATTTCTCACCCTGAACATTTCCGAGGCCTTTTACGAGATGTTCCAGGTGGTGATCCAGCTGGGCGCAATTTTGGCGGTGATCGTACTTTTCTTCCATAAACTCAATCCTTTCTCCCCCAAAAAGGACACGCTCCAAAAGAAATCCACCTGGTCTCTTTGGTTCAAGGTCATCGTGGCTGTGCTGCCCTCCGCCGTCATCGGTCTGCTGCTTGACGACTGGATGGACGCGCACCTTTACAATTATGTGGTGGTTGCTATTATGCTGGTGGTCTACGGTGTTGCGTTCCTCTTAGTTGAAAAGCGTACCGCAAAAACCGCCATCGAAAATGTGGAGGACATCGACTATAAAACCGCCATCTTAATCGGCGCGTTCCAGTGCCTTTCCCTGATCCCCGGCACCTCCCGCTCCGGCGCTACCATTTTGGGCGCCATTGCCCTGGGTGTCAGCCGGGCAGCAGGCGCGGAATTTTCCTTCTTCCTGGCGATCCCCACCATGCTGGGCGCCAGCGCCCTGAAGGGTCTTAAGTTCCTGCTGGAGGGCTCCAGCGCCACCGCCACGGAAATTGGCGTGCTTCTCACCGGCTGCGTGGTTTCTTTCCTCGTAAGCCTTTTGGTGATCCGGGGTCTTATGGAGTATGTGCGAAAGCACGATTTCTCCGTCTTCGGCATCTACCGCATCGTGCTGGGCGTCCTCGTCCTGCTGTATTTCATCATTTTTTAAGGAGTAAGCTATGCTTTTTGATACCCACGCCCACATGGTGGACCCGGTGTTCGACGAAGAGATCGACGAGCTGCTGCTGGGTCTTAAAGACAAACAGGTGGGTCTTGTGATGAACCCCGGCTGCTGCCTGGCGACCTCCCGTCTGGGCGTCGCGCTGGCAGAAAAATACCCCTTCGTCTACGCCGCCGTAGGCACCCACCCAGACACTGCCGACGAGGTAAACGAAGAGGTCATCGAGGAATATCGGAAATTATGTAAACTGGAGAAGGTCAAAGCCATCGGCGAGATCGGTCTTGACTACTACTATGAAACCATTCCCCGTGAAATTCAGCAGAAGGCCTTTCGGATGCAGATGGAGCTTGCAAAGGAATTAGATATGCCTGTCATCGTCCACGAGCGCAACGCCCACGACGACGGTATGCGGATCGTCAAGGAGTTTCCCACCGTAAAGGGCGTGTTCCATTGCTACTCCGGCTCCGCGGAGATGGCGCGGCAGTTAGTGAATATGGGCTGGTACATCGGCTTTACCGGGGTGCTGACCTTCAAAAACGCCCGCAAGGCGGTGGAGACCGCGGCGTCTATCCCCTTAGACCGCATCGTTTTGGAGACCGACTGTCCCTTTATGGCGCCGGAGCCTTTCCGGGGCAAGCGCAACGATCCCGGCTACCTCTACCGCATGGCAGAGCGCCTGGCGGAGATCCGTGGTATTTCCGTGGAAGAGGTCCACGAGATCACCACCCAAAACGGCAAAAACCTATACAGAATCTAAAAAAGAGAGGTCAAAAGACCTCTCTTTTTAGATTCTAATTGACAATTGACAATTGTCAATCAGGTGGAAAAGGTTATATACTTTAAACAGAAAAAGCCTCCCTCTGATGAGGGAGGTGGCAAAAATCTTTGATTTTTGACGGAGGGAGAGAAATAAGAAGTGGAAAATCTCTCCCCCAGTCAGCCGAACCGGCTGACAGCCCCCTCGTCAGAGGGGGCCTTGTTTTGCCGTTTTGATAACCATAAATAATTGTCAATTGTCCATTGTCAATTGTCAATTCTTCTCAGGACGCTGACCAGGTTATCGACGAAGCTCCACACCGGGGGTTCCAGCCATTTATCGTAGAGGATGCACATGTACAGCGCCTGGTGCCAATTATTAAGGGGCACGAACCGCACCCCGGGCACCTGCCCCACGCACTCCTTAGAAAGGACGCAAACGCCCACGCCCTCCGCAACCAATTCCAGCGCCGCCTGGGCGGTATTGACGGTGCAGACGATCTTCTCCTCCACCGCCGCGCCGCTTGCCCACTGGTTAAAGCTATGCTCCACATCGCTGTTGAACACCACCTGGGAAAGACCTAAAATCTTCTGGGGCTCTAAGGCTTTTTCCTTGCAGAGAGGATGATTCTCCGGAAGCGCCACGCAGAAATCCCGCTGACCCAATTTCCGGAAATGGAGGCTGCGGTCACGGTTGGTGGTGTCCACGATGGCCATATCCAGTTTCTCCTGGCGCACCAAGTCCATCAGCTCCTCCGGGTCGCTTTCCGTGATGCGAAAGCGGATGCGCTCGTTCTCCCGCAGATACTTCCCGATCTCTTTTGCAACCGTTCCTCCCAACGTGCCGGACACCACGCCCATCCGGATCACCACCGGGGCGCCGGACTTACTGTCCCGGAGCGTCATGGAGGCGGTATTCAGCTCCTTAAGGGCTGCGTCCACCTTCTCCCGATAGTACCGCCCCTCTTCGGTCAGACGGATGTTTCGTCCCACCTTCTCGAAAAGCTTGATGCCCCCCAGCTCCGTCTCCAGATGATGGATGGCGCTGCTCAAAGAAGGCTGGGAGATGCCCAGCCGGGCAGCCGCCAGGGTGTAGTGCTCCAGCTGCGCCAAAACGGAAAAATACCGCAGGTAATTGTAGTTCATAACCCTACCTCGTGAATCTATAGATTATATCTATAAATAAAATATCATAACTATATTGTTTTATGCAAGAAAAATTTATATAATTTATAAGGTTATTGGGAATCCCTCCCACTTTTCCGGAAAAGCCGTTGCGTTTTGCGGGAAAATATGATACCTTATATATAATAAAGCAAACTTTGGAGGAATCCCCATGGCATTTACTTACAAGGGTCTCACCGCCCAATATCAAAGACACATCATCACCGACGAAGAGGTGGACCGCAACTTAGAGCGGCTGATCCAGCAGAACCCCCGGATATCCGAGGTCACCGACCGTCCCACCCAGAACGGCGACGAGGTGGTCCTCAACTATGCCGGCTACTGCGACGGCGTTCAGTTCCCCGGCGGCACCGCCGAGAACCAGACTCTGACCCTGGGCAGCGGCATGTTCATCCCCGGCTTCGAAGAACAGCTTCTGGACAAAGTCCCCGGCGAAGAGGTCACCGTGAAGGTCACCTTCCCCACCCAGTACCACGCCGAAGAGCTTGCGGGCAAGGAAGCGGAATTTAAGTGCAAGATCCTCTCCATTCGCCTGAAGTCCGCCTACGATCCCGACGATACCTTTGCTAAGGAAGTCGGCGGGTGCGACACCTTCGAGGAAATGAAGCAGAAGATGAAGGAAAGCCTCCAGGCCTACACCGACGAACGTGGCGAGATGGATCTGCAGGATCAGCTTCTTTCCCAGGCCGCCGAGACCCTGGAATTTACCATCACCGACGAGATGCTGAAAGACGGCATCGAGTCCCAGCTCAATAACCTCCGGGCCCAGCTTGCCCAGCAGGGACTGACTCTCGATATGTACTGCCAGTTCATGAACATCACCGAAGAGCAGATCCGCCAGGACGCAGAGCCTTCCGCAAAGGCCGCTATCCGCTGCCGGGCTGCCATCGATGAGATCGTGCAGATCGAGGGTCTTACCGTAGAGGAAGAGGACATCGCAAAGGCATTGGCAGTGATCTGCCGCCACAACAACCTGACTATGGATGAGCTCAAAGAGCAGTACGATGCCGCCTTAGAGCAGATGGTCATCAACAGCGTACTCACCGGCAAGGTCATGCGCCTCATTCGGGACGCGGCCGTTGTTACGGAGGTATAATAAATCTATCAAAAATGTGCAAAAGCACGAAAAATAAGGAGGAACACTCACTATGGCAATCGTTTATGATGAAAACGGCAAGTACGTAGACGAGAAGGGTCTTGTAAAGCTGGACCCCACCAAGTTCGCTGACTGGCAGATCGCCGAGGAAGCAGAGAAGACTCTGCCCCCCGTTGACTTCTTCCGTCAGAAGCTGGGCC
>JAZSAB010000021.1:0-44778 GCA_045601675.1 Faecousia sp. | reverse complement strand
GAAGATGGCAGATAAGCTTACCCATCAACAGCAGATGGCGGTCAGTGACCGTGGTGGCAATCTGCTCGTCTCCGCTGCCGCAGGTTCCGGCAAGACTAAGGTCCTGGTGGAACGACTGATGTCCTATATCTTAGACCCGGTAGATCCTGCGAACATTGACGAATTCCTTATTATAACCTATACAAAAGCGGCTGCAGCGGAGCTGCGCGCCAAAATTGCGTCAAGATTAAACGAAGCCATTGCGCAGCAGCCGGATAACCGTCATCTACAGCGGCAAATGCAGCGGCTTTATCTTGCGAAGATATCCACAGTTCATTCTTTCTGTACGGACATTCTCCGGGAATACGCGCACCGGCTGGATATTTCCGCGGACTTTCGTATGATGGATGAAGCGGAAGCGCCCGAGCTGCAGCAAAGAATTCTTGAAAAGGTGATCGACAGAGCTTATGAGCGTATTTCTGTAGATCCTGCGATCGCGCAGCTCATCGATACCCAGGGTTACGGCAGAAACGACCAGCAGATCCCGGAGATCATCGTCAAGGTCTATAACAGTTCCAGGTGTCACTTAGACCCGGAGAAATGGCTTAATTGGTGCGTTTCTTCTACGGAAAATATCGGCGCGCTGGATGCCTCGCAGACCGTTTGGGGCGCATATCTTATTGAAGACTTTCACCGGTATCTGGATATGCAGATCGACTCTTTCACGAAGTGTATTTCCCTTGCGCAGAGCGCTGAGGGAATGGAGAAACCTGTGGCGGTCCTTTCTCAGACAGTCAGCCAGCTTCTTTTCCTCAGAAACTGCAAGTCCTGGGACGAGATTGTTGCGAACAAGACTGTTGATTATGGCACTTTGCGCTTTCCCAAGACCGTTACGGATCTATCCCTTGCCGAGCAGATCAAGATGATCCGCGAGGTCTGCAAGAAGGGGCTAAGCACCAAGCTTGCCGCATTTACCGTGCCAAGCTCCCAGGTCCTGGAGGAACTGAAAAGCGCTGCAGTGGCCGCTAAGGGTCTTGTAGATCTTGTCCGTGAGTTCTCTTCGGAATATGATAAGCTGAAAAAGGCACGGAAACTAATGGACTTTTCCGACCTTGAACACAGGATGCTTGATTTGATCCTTGGCAAAGGACGCTATGGACCAAACAGCATTGCCCGCGAGATCGGTCAGCGATTCCGCCAGGTCATGGTCGACGAATACCAGGACTCCAACCAGGTCCAGGATGCTATTTTCTCCGCCCTTACCGCAGAGAAGAATAACTGCTTCATGGTCGGCGATGTGAAGCAGTCAATCTATCAGTTCCGCCTGGCTGACCCCGGTATCTTCATCGAGAAATATAATGCCTACGCGCCTGCGGAAGAGGCAGCTCCCGGCGAAGGCAGAAAGATCATTCTCAGCAACAATTTCCGTTCTTCCAAGGGCGTGATCAGCGGCGTCAATGATGTCTTTAAGCAGTGTATGTCCCCCAATGTGGGCGGACTCCATTACGGAGAAGACGAGATGCTTTACGAGGGTATCCCGCATATTCCGATCCATGATCCCGAGGTGTCCTTGTTCGCGGTAGATGTTGCGGAAGATACCTATGCTGAGGAAGCGGCCTTTGTAGCGGAAGAGATTTCTTCCTTGCTGGACGGTACGCACCTGATTCGTCAGGGGGAATCCCTTCGTCCCATAACCCCGGAGGACATTGTGATTCTCCTGCGGTCTCCCGGTTCTGTGGGTGGAGAATTTATGTATGCCCTCCAATCCCGTGGAATTGCATGCTCAACCGGCGATTCTGAGGATCTTCTGCAGACAAAGGAGATATCTGTTCTTATCTCGCTGCTGCGGATTCTTTGTAATCCGCTGCAGGATATTCCGCTACTGGGTGTGCTGACAAGCAATGTGTTTTGCTATACCGCTGATGAGCTTGCCCACCTTCGCGGTAAAAATCGACATGCATCGATTTATCATCTTCTTCAAAGCGATGATACGGATAAATCAAAAGCGTTTCTCAAGATACTTGATACGCTTCGCAACGATGCCAAGGTATACGGACTTACTCAGCTGATCCAAAGGATCTTCCAGTTGACCGGATTTGATAGTGTGTATAGCGCGATGCCTGATGGCGATCAGCGGCTGAGTCATATCCAGAGCTTTCTTCAGCTGGCAACCGAATATGAAGCAAGCGGAACCGGCGATCTCGGCTCGTTTTTAGATCATGTGGACGCTGTTGCGGAACGAGGATTGCTGAAAACCGCATCCGGTACTACCGGCGGCGCGGTGCGGATCATGAGCATCCATAAATCCAAGGGCCTTGAGTTTCCAGTTGTTTTCTTGTGCGGACTTTCCCGCAGGTTTAACCAGGAAAACACCACAGCACAGATCCTCTGCGACAAGAGCCTTGGTCTCGGTCTTTGCTGCCTGGATACCAAGACCCGCGTCCGTTTCCCAAGCATTGCCCGCCGCGCCATTGCCTGCAAAATGATCGCGGAAGGCATTTCGGAAGAAATGCGTGTTTTATATGTGGCTATGACCCGCGCAAAGGATCGGCTTATTATGACATACGCCGATGCCCATATGGACGCGACCCTTCAAAAGCTGGCGCTGCGGCTCCCGCTGTCCCAGCAGGAGCTTATGACCGGCTATGTGAGCAACCCGGGTAGCTGGGTGCTGCAAACAGCTATGATGCGAACGGAGGCAGGCGCATTGTTTGCAATCGGTGGAAACCCCGGTTGCAGCAGTGTATCCGACATACCTTGGAATATCGCGGTGGTTTCTGCGCCGGAGGGAGTAGCCTGTGAAGAAGCAACTACAGAAAAGGAAACGAATAATACCGCATATTTTGAGAAAATGCAAGCTGCTTTCTCATTCCATTATCCGAACTTAGAGGCAACGCAGCTTCCCTCCAAGCAAACGGCAACCCAGTTAAAGGGCAGAGTGAAAGATGCGGAGATCTCGGAAAATACACGGGATAGCGCTCAGCGTGAGGCCTATTTCCGTAAACCGGCATTCTTGGAGCCCGGCGTTACCGGACAGGAGTACGGCAATGCGTACCACGCGGTTATGCAGTACTTAAGGTATGAAAACTGCTGCACCGTCAGTGGTGTGAAAACAGAAATCTCCAGACTCAAGGATGCAGGGCTGATCACGGATGCCCAGCGTACGATGGTAAGAGCTGACCGCATCAGCGCGTTCTTCTCCACAGAGATCGGAAAGAGAGTACTTCGCGCGGAAAACGTTGAACGGGAATTTAAGTTCTCGATTCTAACGGATTTCGAGGATACCTCTGAACGGGTTCTCCTACAGGGTGTGGTCGACTGTATGATTTTGGATACGGATGGAATTACAGTCATCGACTTTAAGACGGACCGCGCAGATGAAACTACCGTTTATGAACGGGCGGAGTCGCATCGAGCGCAGCTTGAGGCATATGCCAAGGCGGTAGAGCGGATCTTCCGAAGAACAGTTAAAGAAAAGATTTTGTATTTCTTCTCCTGCAACAAGTCGGTAACGCTATAAAATTACACCCCCGGATTAAGTTCCGGGGGTGTTTTTTGAACCTTAGCGGTTGTTCTGATTCTGCTGATTACGGTTCTGGTTCTGCTGATTCTGGTTCTGGTTCTGATTCTGCTGATTCTGCTGATTCTGGTTCTTATTCTGATTGTTCATTACAGATACCTCCATAGTTATTTACGCAACGCGCACAATCATTTTGCCCCAAATTTCAGGATTTATCCTTTGCTTTAAAGAAAAGACTTACAAGAAGACCTGCCAGGATCGCGGCGGCGATTCCTCCTGCCGAAGCCTTGAGACCGCCGGTAAAGATTCCAATAAACCCGTCGGATTGCACGGCTTCTTTGACGCCTTTCGCAAGAAGATAGCCGAATCCGGTCAAAGGAACGGTAGCGCCAGCACCAGCAAATTCAGCGATGGGCTTGTAAATTCCAATCGCCCCGAGAAAGACGCCGATCACAACATAGCTGACAAGAATTCTGGCGGGCGTCAGTTTGGTTTTGTCAATTAATATCTGTCCTATCAGGCAGAGAATACCACCAACAAGAAACGCTTTTATATAGTCCATTACTGACCTCCTTCAATGCATACCGCGTGGCAGACTCCGGGAATGGGAAGTCCTTGCTGCGTCGAAGTAGGGGAGAGCAGCGCTCCCGTTCCACAAAACAATATTTTCTTTAGCTTTCCACTGTTAAGCTTGTTCAGCAAGTATCCACAGAGGGTAATGGCGCTGCACCCACAGCCGGAGCCACCGGAATGAACATCCTGCTTAGTGCAGTCGAAGACAAGCGTTCCGCAGTCTGTCAGCTTACCTCCAAGAGAAATGCCCTCTCTTTGCGCCATGGAGAGGAGCAGGTCTTTTCCAAGTTGTCCCAAATCACCGGTGATGATCAAATCGTAATCATCCGCACTGGTATTGAAGTCTGAGAAATGAGCCTTAATCGTATCCAGTGCGGATGGAGCCATTGCGGCGCCCATATTATTAGCATCTGTTACGCCCAAATCGGTAACTGTGCCCATGGTGCAGGCAGTAATTCTTGGACCTTTTCCGCTCTTGCAAACCAGTGCCGCGCCACTCCCGGTTACGGTCCACTGGGAGGTAGGCGTTCTTTGCCCGCCGTAACCCAATGGGAAACGGTACTGTCGCTCCGAGGAAGCGAAGTGAGAGGATGTCATAGCCGCAACACGATCCGAAAAACCGCCTCCTACTACCATAGACGCCACGAGAAGACTTTCTGCCATTGTTGAGCAGGCTCCGTACAGACCGAGGTGGGGGATGTTCGTATTTCTAAGCGTAAACGATGAGCCGATACACTGGTTAAGCAGATCGCCAGATACCACAAGTCCCAGGTCTTTTGGTTGAATTTCTGCTTTCTCGCATAGCTTTTGCAGCGCCAATTTTTGAAGCTGTTTCTCTGCCTGCTCCCATGTTTTCTGACCAAAATAGGAGTCGTTCTTCGTGATATCGAAATAATGGGACAGCGGTCCTTCCGCCTCTTTCTTTCCTGCCACACTTGCCCAGGTCGTTATGACCGGTGGCTCCGACAGAATAAAACTACGCTTTCCACGCTTTAGATCTTGCATAAAATGCACCTACCTTTGCGGTAGTTTGTGCAAATGAAGATAAAAAATACCGACACCATTTCGGTGTCGGTATGATTTTATTTGCCAGCCAGGGCTCTTTCCAGCCAAACGCAGCCGAAGTCCAGAGCGGTGTAAAGACCGGCTTTTTCACCCTTCTTTACTACTCGGTCGCGGCTCTTTGCGCTGGGATCGGTCAGCTGCAGCTGAACGGAAACACGGGTAGCGATATCGGTATCGCCGACCTTCTTTGTCTCCAGGATCTGGAGCATTACGATATGGCTGTCTGCCATAGAACCGTAATAAATAAGGGAATCCTTACGCATCAGTGGATGGCCCTTATACATGAGTACCTTAGATTCTTCTGCCATAGGAACCTCCTGAAAATTAGAATTTGGGAGGCTTTTGCAAGCCTCCCGATGAAAGCATTACTTTTTGAACAGATAGCAGTGAACAAGTTCCTGCAGGAGCTCGTCCCGATCTATCTTGCAGATCATATTACGGGCATTGTTGTAGTTTGTAATATAGGTAGGATCTTCAGTCAAGAGATAGCCTACGATCTGGTTGATGGGGTTGTAGCCCTTTTCGCTCAGAGCGTCGAATACACTCAGGAGAATACGGCGCATATTCTCTTTGTCATCGCTGGGCACAGTGAATTTAATGGTATTTCTCGTATTTTCCGTCATGGTTACGACCTCCTTCCGAATAGTAGAGCTATTATAACCCAGTTTTATCGGTCTGTAAAGCTTTTTTTGTTAATTTGTTTGAAAATAATCCCTTTTAGCGGATAGTGGCATCCAGCTGATTCTTGAGTGCGGTAAGGATCTTTTCCATAACCTGCTCAGAATCGGTGTCGGTGAGGGTGCGGTCATCTGCACGCAGCTCCATAGCAAAAGCCATACTCTTCTTACCCTCTGCAACGCCGGTACCTCTGTAAATGTCGAACAGACGAACACCGCGCAGCAATTTGCCGGCAGCGGCGGTGATCACATTTTCGACCTGAGCTACGGTTACGGCCTCATCGCAGACGATTGCCAGGTCACGGCTGACAGTGGGGTACTTGGGCAGGGGAGTGTAGGTGGGATCGGGCAGGAGCATTGTGCTGAGCGTCTGGAAGTTGATCTCCGCGCAGTAGACCTCGCAGTCCATACCGTAGTTCTTGGCGACCAGGGGGTGAACCTGTCCAATAAAGCCAACATCCACGTCATCAATGGTAACCTTTGCGCAGCGACCGGGGTGGTAAGAGGGATTGTCTTTCACTGCCTCGTAGGATGCCTTCTTTGCGCGAAGCTGCTTAAAGATCGCCTCCAGCTCGCCCTTGAGTTTAAAGAAGGATTCGCCGGCGCCGTAGGAGCCGAGAACCAGGATCTTAGGCTCTTCGGGAAGCTTTTCGCCCTCCTTGGGCAGGTAGATTTTTGCCAGCTCGTAGAGCTTTGCTGCCTTGTTATGGTATGCATTATTACGGGAAAGAATGTCCAGCATGGAAGGCAGGGCGGTGGTACGCATAATGGAGGTATCTTCACCCAGGGGATTCTGAATGCGGATCACATTGCGAAGCGCAGAATCCTGGGGCAGGCGAATATTATCAAAAATAGCAGGGGATACGAAGGAATAGGTGATGATCTCGCTGAAGCCAAGACCCCGGCAAATGCTGCCTGCCTTGCTCTCGAGCTTCATAATGGGGGTGTAGCCGCCCTGGGTGGAAGTCTTGAAGGCAGTGGTGGGGATCTCGTTGTAGCCGAAGGAACGACCCACTTCCTCCGCAATATCTGCCATCAGATTCAGGTCGGGACGCCAGGAGGGAACCAGAATGGTATCGCCCTCAACGGGGATCTCCAACAGGTTCAGATACTCGATCATCTGCTCACGGGAGATGTCAGTGCCGAGCAAAGCATTAATCTTGTCACACTCCAGCTTGACCGTCTTGGGAGCGGGAACATAGTTAATGATGTCGATCATTCCGTCCATCACATCGCCGCAGGCAAGGAGCTCCACAAGCTCACAGGCGCGTTCTACAGCGGGAACAGTCATCATGGGATCGATATTCTTCTCAAACTTACCGGATGCGTCGGTACGCATACCGAGAGCCAGAGCGGTCTGGCGAATGGAAGTGCCGTTAAAGTTTGCGGATTCGAAAACGACAGTAGTGGTGTCATCCACGATCTCGGAGTTTTCACCACCCATAATGCCTGCAAGGCCGATGGGTTTGTCGCCGTCAGCGATGACCAGCATACCGGGCTTCAGATTTCTCTGAATTCCATCGAGAGTGGTGAGGGTTTCACTCTCCTCACTTTCACGGACAACAATCTTGCCGGAGCCAACATAGCGATAGTCGAATGCGTGCATAGGCTGACCGTACTCAAGCATCACATAGTTAGTGATGTCAACGATGTTGTTGATAGGGCGCACACCGTTTGCGCGGAGGCGCTGGCGAAGCCACTTGGGAGAAGGACCAATCTTTACATTCTTCACCATACGGGCGGTGTAACGGTTACAGAGCTCTTCGGCGGGTACATCTACATCCAGCATTTCGTACATAGAGCCGGCATCGCTTCCCTTGACCACAGGCTCGTGGTGCTTCATAGTCTTACCGAAAGCAGCGGCGGCTTCTCTTGCAAGACCGATGATGGAATAGCAGTCGGGCCGGTTGTTGGTGGTCTCAAAATCTACGATGGTGTCATCATTGCCGATCACCATGTTAATGTCGTCGCCGGGCTTGCAATCCTCATCGTTGAGGATCCAAATGCCATCTGCGTATGCGCCGGGAAGATCGTTCTGGGTAAGACCCAGTTCCTCAAAGGAGCAGAGCATACCGTTGGATTTCTCGCCACGGAGCTTGCCCTTGGTGATATGAATACCGCCGGGCAGCCAGGAGTTATGCAGAGCTGCGGGCACCAGGTCGCCTTCGTGGACATTCTGTGCGCCGGTGACGATCTGAACAGGCTCTTCCTGTCCCACATCTACCTGGCAGACCCACATATGGTCGGAATTTTCATGACGAACAATGGAAACGATTTTACCAACAACAACATTCTTGATTTCGGCGTCCATTCTTTCGTAAGTTTCGACCTTCTGACCGAAGATGGTCATGGCCTCCACAAATTCCTTATCGGATACATTGGACAGATCCACAAATTCTTCATTTAACCATTTTCTGTTAAGCTTCATTATCTGTCCCTCCTTTAGAACTGATTGAGGAATCTAACGTCATTATCGAAGATAAGACGCAGATCGTTGATGCGCATACGGCCCATAGCCATACGCTCAAGACCCATACCGAAGGCAAAACCGGAGTACTTCTCGGGGTCGATGCCGCAGTTGCGCAGGACCTCGGGATGCACCATACCTGCGCCCAGCAGCTCGATCCAGCCTTCGCCGTGGCAGGTGGAGCAGACCTGACCGTCGACCTCACCGGTGCCGTGGCACTTGTGGCACTGCATATCCATTTCGCAGCTGGGCTCGGTGAAGGGGAAGTGGTGGGGACGGAAACGCATCTGGGAGTCCTCACCGTAGATCTGCTTCATAATGGCAACCAGAGCGCCTTTCAGGTCGCCCATGGTAATGTGTTCGTCCACCACAAGACCCTCGATCTGATGGAACATAGGGGAGTGGGTGGCGTCTGCCTCATCCTTACGGAACACACGGCCGGGAGCCAGCATGCAAAGAGGGGGCTTATTGTTCTCCATAAAACGGATCTGCATGGGGCTGGTCTGGGTGCGCAGCAGAATGGAATCGTCATCGGTAAAGTAGAATGTATCGCTGCGGTCACGGGAGGGGTGACCTTCTTCAATGTTCAGGCGGGTAAAGTTATAGTCCGCAAGCTCCACCTCAGGACCGTCCACGATCTGATAGCCAAGACCCACAAAGATATCCTTGATCTGCTGCAGGACCTGGTTCATAGGATGCTCATGACCCATCATAACGGTCTCGCCGGGAATTGTCACATCGATTGCTTCCTCCGCAAGCTTTGCCTCCAGCACAGCAGCGTTGATCACGGACTTCTGTGCTTCCAGCTTTTCTTCGATCTGGGCGCGGACAGAGTTTGCCAGCTGACCCATAATGGGACGCTCCTCTGCGGAGAGCTTACCCATCATCTTAAGAACGCCGGTAAGTTCACCCTTCTTGCCCAGGAAGCGGACACGAAGCTCATCCAGCTGGGCGGGAGTCGTTGCCTCATCCAGCAAACCAATGGCTTCTTGCTTGATTCTTTCTAATTGTTCCTTCATTTTGAAACTCCTTCCATAGAGAAAAGTACAAAAAAACAGCCCATCGTCCACAATCGGGACGAAGGACTTTCCTCCGCGGTACCACCCGCAATTCGCCAACGGCGCAGCTTCGATGCAAATACATCTGTGATCGGTAACGGGATCAACCGGCGCGTCCTACTGCTAATTCAGACCGCAGCTCCTGGGGGAAGGCCCGGTACTATACGCAAGCGGATTCCACCATCCCGCTCTCTCTACTGTCGTATGATTAGTACAAGACGACCCATTCACAGCCTCTCAATATCGAAGTGATTTTAGCATACTCATACGTAAATTGCAAGGATTATTTCGCTTTTTATCAGAAAAACGGAGCGAATTATCATAATCCGAACACATCAAAATATAATTTTAAGGAAAATGGACAAGAAAGGATTGTATAATGTGAAGAGACTATCTGCTATATTGGTATTGATTCTATTTCTTTTCGGCTGCAGCGCAGAGGGATCATTAGAGAAGGGTATGGCACTTCGGGAGCGCATTCAAAGCGGAAAAGGTTGTTGCTTTGATGTGGTGGTCACTGCTGATTATGGGGATCAGCTGTATGAATTCTCCATGCAATGTATCACGGATCAGTCCGGGGATCTGACATTTACTGTCACAAAACCGGACTCTATTTCCGGAATCAGTGGGATTATCCGGGGAAGTACCGGTGAGCTTACCTTTGATGATAAGGCTTTGGCATTCCAAACCTTGGCAGACGGGTATATATCTCCTGTCAGCGCTCCCTGGGTATTTATTCATACGCTTCGCAGCGGATATTTGAAATCCGAAGGGGATGACGGCGAAATGACGCGGCTTGCCATTGACGATAGCTACGAGGAAGAAGCGCTACATCTGGATATTTGGCTCAATAGCGAGAATATTCCGGTCCGCGGCGATATCGTGTATAAAGGCCGTCGCTGTTTGGTACTTGATGTCAGCAATTTCTCTTTCCTGTAACTGCCTGTCGATTCTTGCATAGAATGAATTGACGGCGAAACGGTATAATTTTCTATGCATCGTGGGAAAATCTCTATAACCACGTTACATAGCAAGGGCTTGTAACGCCGGGAATGATTTCTCACGGAGCGTGAAAGACATGGATGATTTAGTCAGACGCGGCGATATTTTTTATGCAGACCTTTCGCCGGTAGTAGGCAGTGAGCAAGGTGGTACGCGACCGGTATTGATCGTTCAAAACGACACTGGGAATCGGCACTCTCCAACGGTTATTGCTGCAGCAATAACCAGCCAAACCGGAAAAGCACGGCTTCCTACCCACATTAACATTGCCGGTGGCAGTGTCGGGCTCAGCAAGGATTCCGTGATTCTGCTGGAGCAGATACGAACTATCGACAAGCGCCGCCTGCGGGAGCATATGGGAAGACTGGACGATCAGCATATGCTGATGGTAAATGAAGCAATTGCGGTAAGCTTTGGTTTGGATGACAGACACGCTACATGAATAGATGATCCCTCCGACGAATAAATTTTAGTCGGAGGGATTTTATGTTTTATGATATTTTGCAGGAAAACAGCTGTGTGGGACGTGCCCGTATTGTGAAGAAAGGTTTGTACTACGAGATCAGCTGCCGCGACTGCGTCGCTACGCCCCACACCATTGCGCTTTGCTGCGGTGAAAAACGGATCAATCTTGGTATTTGCGTCCCAATCAACGACGAATTTGGGTTTTGCACAAAGATTCCAATTAAGGCAGTAGGAGAAGGTCCTTTCGAGTTTAGGCTGATACCGCGAACAGACTTTTTCTCGGTGAAAGAGGACAAGCCATTTCCCTATATTTCACGCCTAATGGATGCATATTTAGTGAAACATGGAAATGAGGTAGGTGTGGACTTCAAGGAGAAATCGAAAGACCGATAGGGCAGTGATCAGAGCCGAAAATATCTGAGTAAATAGGTGCCTGTTCAATCTTTTCCGCAAGTCTGTTTGATACTAAGAAGTAGTCGATTCGCCAACCCGCGTTGTTCTTTCGGGCATTATACATATAGCTCCACCATGTATACGCCCCGGTAGCGTCCGGATGCAGATGGCGGAAGGTATCCGTAAAGCCGCTTTCAAGAAGCCGGGTAAAGCATCCTCGCTCCTGATCGGAAAATCCCGCATTACCACGGTTGCTGGAGGGATTTTTCAGGTCGATCTCCCTGTGCGCAACATTCAGGTCGCCACAGATGATCACGGGCTTTTCGCTGTCCAATTTCATTAAATATGCAAGGAAGGCATCTTCCCAGGCCATTCTATGGTCAATTCTTGCAAGCTCTCGCTGAGCGTTCGGAGTGTAGCAGGTCACAAGATAGAAATTTTCGTATTCCAGCGTGATCACACGACCTTCGCCATCCAGCTCCGGTATGCCAATGCCGCAGCTGTGGGAAACAGGCGATTCCTTTGCAAAAATTGCGGTTCCGGAATAGCCTTTCTTTTCTGCGTAATTCCAGAAGGACTGGTAGCCATCAGGAGCGTAATCAATCTGACCTGCCTGCAGTTTTGTTTCCTGCAGGCAGAAGAAGTCCGCGTCTTCCTTGAGAAAAAACTCATGAAAACCTTTCTGCATGCACGCACGCAGACCGTTTACATTCCAGGAGATAAATTTCATATTATTCCTCCATATCGAAAATGGGGAAGGATACGGTGAACTCCGTTCCCTGACCGACATTGCTTTCAACCCGGATGGTTCCGTTGTTTCGCTCTACCAGGTTTCGCACAATAGAAAGACCCAGTCCTGCGCCGCCGGATTTGCGGGAACGGGCCTTATCAACACGGTAGAACCGCTCGAAAATATGAGTGAGAGACTCTTCCGGAATACCCACTCCGCTATCTTTTATGGTAAGGACAGCGTTATCATTATCCCGGAAAGAACGGATGGAAAGTGTTCCGCCGGGTTTATTATACTTGATGCCGTTTTCAATAAGGTTAAATACGATTTGATAGAGATCGTCCTCAATTATGAGGATCGGACAGTCCACGAAGATATCGGTGGCGATATGCACTTTGTTTTCTTTCGCAACAGCAGAGAGCATACGAACGGCACGTTTAATGGTGGGGTTCATATAGATGATCTCACAGTCGCTGTCGGATTGGCTCTCTATACGGGAAAGGGACAGAAGCTTTTGAGACATTCTGTTGAGGCGTTCTGCTTCGTTACCGATGTCACCGACAAACTCCCGGACTGTGTCCATATCCATATCGTTTTGCAAAATGGAGTCTGTGAGGAGCTTGATGGACGCAAGGGGTGTCTTCAGTTCGTGTGAAGCATCGGATACGAAGTTCTGACGCTTCTGTTCTGACGTTTGCAGACGCTCAACAAGATCGTCATATTCCTTACCGAGCAGGGCCAACTCATCGTTGCCGCGAAGGTTGACCTTCTGGGAATAGTTACCCTCACGGATAATACGCATGGACGCCATGATCTTCTGTAAACGACCGGTGAAGGCCCTGGAAAAGATAAGGGAGAAGGTGATCAGCACAGTTTCAATAATAACCGTTATTGTCAGCGTGTTAAACTGAAGACTTTGGATCAGAGCGCCCTGCTCGTCGTCATTTTCAAGCATATAAACGCATCCGATCAAAGCGCCATAGGAGATGATCGGCGTTGCAGATCGGGACTGCATGGATCCGTCATTATATTTCCACGTGAATACATCATTCCAGGCAAGTGCTGTTGAAATCTCTTCCATCTGTGTCTGCTGACCGGTCAAGTTGCCTTCTGAGTCATAGACACAAAGACCGTTATGGTCTGTAACAACAAGCTGATTGACGCGCAGACTGTCCATCTGCGATACGATGGTTGCGACAGTGGTCGGATTGAAAACATCAAGGTTTGCAATCTCCGATGCAACAAGCTGACTCTTTTCAATCATAGAGGCTTCCTTACTGTTGTAAAAAAGCTTTTGACTGATCTTTGCGGAGTAAATATTCATGAACAGAAGCACAAAGAATGTGATAAAAACATAAGTGATGGCATAACGGAAGTGCGTGCTTCTCAGGTACACTCCGATTTTGGGCCTATTTACGGAAGTAATAGCCAACGCCCCATTTCGTCATAATATATTGCGGCTCCGCCGGGTTCTCTTCGAGCTTTTCGCGGAGTCTGCGAATGTGTACATCCACCGTTCGGATATCGCTGCGGTACTCGTATGCCCAAAGGGTATCAAGAAGCGACTCACGGGAGTAGACACGGTTGGGATTCTTCATGAGGAATTCGATCACATCAAATTCCTTTGCGGTCAGGTCTGCAAGCTCACCGCTGCGATAAGCGTTTCGTGCATCCATATCTAAAGTAATAGAGCCGATTGTCAACTCGTTGGCAGCTGCTTCCTGTTTGCCGGCTCTGCGCAGCAGAGCACGGACGCGGGCTTTCAGCTCCAAAATATTAAAAGGTTTTGTTAAGTAGTCATCCGCGCCGTGTTCAAAACCCATGAGCTTATCCATATCATCGGCTTTTGCTGTCAGATGGATAATGGGCACATCGGAAAACTCACGGATCTTGGAGCAGGCGGTAAGACCGTCCATCTCCGGCATCATAACGTCCAAAATGATAAGGTCGGGATTGGCGCTCCGGGCAAGAGAGACTGCTTCCAGACCGTTTGCTCCGGAGATCACCTCATAACCATCGTTTTGCAGGTTAAAGCGAATGCCTTTTACCAGCAATTCTTCATCGTCAACTACAAGAATCTTCATATTTAACCTCCAACTGTGATATATGCAGCCAGATCACTGACGCGTTTCTCGCCGATGCCCTCTACAAGGGTTAGGTCGTCAATTGTCTTAAATGGGCCGTTTTCATTACGGTATTCAAGAATGCGATCCGCAAGGGTCTTTCCGATGTTTGGGAGAAGCATCAGTTCCTCAGCGCTTGCGGTGTTGATATTAATCTTGCCGTCGGAGAGGGAAGTGCTCACCGTTTCGGAAAGATAAGGTGTCTCGGTATCGATAAGCACACCGGATTTGGTCATTTGTCTGCCGACGAATATGCCGGTGATCAAAAATACAAAGCACATTGTAATAGCAAGCAATATTTGTGCGCCTTTTTTCACTACGGATCACCTCCCTGGATTGACGGCGGAATTAAAAGCTGATATAATTACCCTAATTATACACGAAAAATCATATCCACACAAGTATCTTGTGGAATGTTGAGGTAAGATATGAAGAAAATCAGACAAATTTCCGCTTTCTTGATAGTGCTTGCTCTAATGATGAGTCTTTCACTTTCTGTATTTGCGCAAACCATCGAGGAGGATCAAGCGGTTACCAACGGATGCCATACCATCAATGCAAAAAGGGGTGTTCTTGGATCCGGCCAGCTGATAACAAATTGCCAGACTGCAGTTCTCTATGAACCTGGCACGGATACCATGATGTACGCCTGGAACATTGACGAGCAGATTTATCCCGCCAGTTTGGTTAAGATTTTAACGGCGCTGATCGTTGCGGAAAAGGGTGTCATGACCGACGCAGTCACCGTTCGGCAGGAGGTCCTGGATACCGTGGACAAGGATGCGGTTTCCGTCGACCTTGTTGCGGACGAGGTGATCACAGTCGAGAACCTGATGTACTGTATGATGGTATACTCCGCAAATGATGCCGCGGCGGTCCTTGCGGATCATATTATGGGTAGCCAGGATGCTTTTGTTGCGGAAATGAATCGCTATGCGGCGGAGCTTGGCTGCACAGCAACGAACTTTACAAATGTTCACGGACTTCATAACGAGAATCAGTATTCCACATCCCGTGACATGCTCCGTATCTTGAATCAAGCCGTAAAGAATGAGCTTTTCTGCCACTTTTTCAGCGCAACGAATTATACAGTACCGGCAACAAACAAGTCTGAAGTCCGTCGCCTTGTGACCGGTAACTACCTCATGAGCGTCAATGAGGTTGAAATCTATTACGACGGTCGTGTAAACGGCGGCAGAACCGGTGCTACTGCTTTGGGCGACCGCTGCGTCGCGTCCGTTGCGGAAAAGGACGGAATGCAGCTTCTGTGCCTGATCACCGGAGCAAAGTCTTCCTATGATGAAAATGGTTATAAGGTTCAGAGTTTCGGCGGTTTCCCGGAGACCGCGCAGCTTTTAGATTTGGGTTATGACGGATTTAAGCCCATTCAGCTTCTCCATAAGGACCAGGCGCTGCGTCAGTGCAGCGTTGACGGCGGTGAGTCCGACCTTGTTTTAGGCGTTTCTGACAGCATTTCCTCCGTCCTGCCTGCGGGCACGGGTCTGGATAAAGTACGGGTTGAGTACAGTAATAGCTTTACGCAATTAAAGGCGCCGATCGAACAGGGCGCTACCATTGCAACCGTTACGCTGTGGCACGGAAGTATTTGCGTCGGTTCTTCCGAGCTTTACGCAATGAATAAGGTTTCCGTCTACGATCCTGCTCAGTTTGAGGATTCCCGTAACGACAACGCACCGCTGCGTCCGCTGTTTATCGGTATTGGAATTACCCTTGTTGTGCTGCTTGCGGTGATTGTTGCGCTGAAGTCCATCCGCGCGTACCGGATCGTATCCAGAAGACGCCATATCCGCAAACAGAGTCAGAACCGCAGAAGGAGCAGATAAGATGCTTGACTGGAAAGAACTGGAAGATAAGTGCCTGAGCTGCACAAATTGCGGACTATGTAAGACAAGAACGAATGTTGTCTTTGGCGTAGGCGCCCAGGATGCGGACATTCTGTTTGTCGGTGAAGGTCCCGGTCAGCAGGAGGATCTGCAGGGAGAACCCTTTGTGGGCGCTGCCGGTAAGCTCCTGGATGATATGCTCCGGATCATTGACCTGGACAGAGAAAACTGTTATATTGCAAACATTGTCAAATGCAGACCTCCCAACAATCGTGACCCGGAACCTGGCGAGCAGGCAGCTTGTATGGGATACCTAAAGAATCAAATTGCTCTCCTGCGACCGAGAGTGATCGTTTGCCTGGGCAGAGTTGCTGCAAAACAGCTCATAAACGAGAATTACCGAATTACCCAGGAGCACGGTCAGTGGATCTGCCGCGACGGTGTTTGGATGACAGCTATCTACCATCCATCTGCGCTGCTTCGTGATGTGTACAAACGCCCGGAAACCTTTAGCGATCTGCTGAAGATCCGCGCGAAACTAAAGGAAGCAAGACTGCAGCTGTTTCGATAAAAAAAGAAGACCGCATCAGCGGTCTTCTTTTTCGTTATTCAGGATTTCTTTTGCGATATAGATCGGTCTATGCTTGCTCTGCTCGAATATTCTGCCCACATATTCGCCAATCATACCAATACACACTAACTGCATTCCACCAAGCAGAAGAATCAGCACAATGGTAGTCGCATAGCCGGGAATATCGATGCCGGAAACAAGCTTTTCGATGACAACGGTTACCAGGTAAATGAATGCCGCAAGAGCGGTAAGAATACCAAGGTAGGTTGCAATCCGGAGCGGCTTTGTGGAGTATCCGGTGATGCCCTCGATGGCATAGTTAAACAGCTTTTTAAAGCCCCATTTGCTGCGACCTGCAACGCGCTCTGCAGCTACATAGGGGATAAAGCAGGTGCTGTATCCCACCCAGGCAAAGATGCCCTTAGAGAAGCGGTGGTGCTCTCCCAGGGAAAGAATGCTGTCTGCAACACTGCGGCGGAAGGTGCGGAAATCGCTGGCATCGGAACGGACATCAATATCCGAAAGACCGTTGATAATCTTATAAAAGGATTTTTTGAAGAATGACAGAACGCTGCCCTCGTTGCGGCGGTCCTGATATGCGGCGACCACATCGTACTGGGGTTCTTCATCCAGCCGTTTGACCATATCCCGGACGATGCTGGGATGCTGCTGCAGATCTGCGTCGATAAGACTTACATAGTCGCCTTTTGCGTGCTGGATACCCGCATAAATCGCAGCCTCTTTACCGAAATTCCGGGAAAAGCTAATGACCTGCATGGGGCATTTCTTGGCATTATAGAGTTTTCGGAGCTCGTGGAGGGTTGCGTCCTTGCTTCCGTCGTCCACAAAAACGATCTCGTAGGTATAACCGCAGTCGGAGAAGGAGTCCAGCACTGCGTCGCAGAATGCGGCTACATTCTCAGATTCGTTATAACAGGGGACTACCAGGGAAAGTTTCATCGTATCACACTTTCATGTTTTAATAATTCTCAGTCGCCGCCAAGGCGGATGTTGATGCCGCCCTTGTCGCTTGAGTCGTTATGAATCCTTATGTAGGGAGTAAGAGCCTCAGCTGTGTTGATCACCGGCATAGACTGGATGTATACCTTACCGGGACCGGATACTCTGGTGTGGAACAGGCCTTCACCGCCAAGGAAGATGTTCTTAGCACCTGCGACGGTCTGGATGTCCATAGAGCAGGTTTCTTCCATAGCGGCAAGATAACCGGTATCCACAACGATACTTTCGCCGGCAGCAAGAGTGTATTCCTTACAGTAACCGTCGATCTCCAGGAAGACAAGCCCGTTACCGGTAATCTTCTGCATAATGAAACCCTCGCCGCCAAAGAAGCCGCTGCCGAGCTTTTTCTGCAGATAGATGGAGATGTCAAGACCCTTCTCCATTGCCAGGAAGCCGCCCTTTTGCACGATGAGCCCTCTTCCGGGAGATACCTGGTAGGGGATGATAGAACCGGGGAAGGTAGATGCAAAGGCGATCATACCCGTGCCGCCCTCTGCGGTGTATTCGTTAAGGAAAATGGAATCGCCGGAGAACAGACGACCAAGCGCCTTGCGGATTCCTCCGCCGGTGGTGGTATCCATACGCATATTGGGACTCATCCAGCTCATGGAGCCTCTTTCGCAGCACAAAGTCTGTCCAACTTCCGGATGGCAGATAACGACGGGCAAATTGCCGCCCTCAATTTCATATCGAAGCATTAGTCATACCTCCTGTTTAGGATACCACTATTATTGCATATTTGATCCAAAAATGGAAGAAAAATTTTAGAAGAAAAGCGCCTGCCTGTTTGAGCAAATGCGTATCCGTGGAGAATGAGGGATTTGTTTGCATTTTTCGCGAAGCGAAAAATTAATGTTCGCCTGCGTCAAGCCTCCGGTGGCAACGCTCGTCCGCGTTGCATTTAGACCGTTCAAATCCCTCATTGCAAAAAAAGAACCCCACCGAATGGTGAGGTTCTTTTTATGGCGGAGAAGGAGGGATTTGAACCCTCGATACCCTTTTGGGGTATACACGATTTCCAATCGTGCGCGCTCGGCCAGCTACGCGACTTCTCCAAATCTTGCAGTCAGCCTTTGTATATTACTCCATTTGACATGGTTTGTCAAGCATAAATTTGCTCTATTGCAAAAGTTTTTTCACATTAGTCAGTTGTCCCAGCGAATGGGTTTTCTATCATATAATAAAGGCAATGACGAAGCTTGCCGCGGTATTCAATATCATCTTCATACTTGATCCTCTTCATACCGCTTTTTTCCATAACGCGGCGGCTGGCATCATTTCCCTGGAAATACCCGCATTTTACACACCGGAAGCCAACACGGTACAATTCGTCGATCATTGCCCGAAGCGCTTCTGTCGCAAAACCGCGGTTGTGGTGCTTTGGATGGATCACATATCCGACCTCGATAGTATCATCACTGATTTCCACATCGTTGATAAAACCAACAAGCTCGTCCATATAGGAGATACCATAGAAATAATGAGTGTCATTGATAGAAAGCAGCTGCAGTTTTGTGAAAAACGCGCCCGCATCCATCACGGTTTCAAAATCCGGGAGCATATATGTCTGTTTGATTTCTTCATTCATTAGCAGGTCAACACCAAAGTGGAGATCCTCATCGATTAGAGGACGAAGCACAAGACGCGGTGTTGTAAGTACTTTCTTTTTGGGGAGAATGGGGGAGTTGGGCATGAAATACACTCCAGTTCATATAATTTAGAATCAGTATACCAGTACAATGACGGAAAATCAATGAAACTTAGGGGATCTTTTTGACGGATTGTGGTTGATTTTCCCGGAAGTGGTGTTATAATGATAGAGTATGTTGGTGTAGTCTTGGAAAAGACTACCGCATTCTATGGAAGGAGAAGTATCAAATGATTATTACCCAAAAGAAACCCATTGAAGAAATTATGGCAATGGTAGGGGATGCTAAGACCGTTGCGATCATCGGCTGCGGCAGCTGTGCTACCGCTTGTCAGACCGGCGGTGAGCCTCAGATTGCTGAGCTGACCAAGGTTCTGGAAGCAGCCGGCAAGAAGGTCGTTGGCACCACTATTGCTGACTACTGCTGCATGAACCTGGGCGTTAAGGCTAAGATGAAGCCCCTGGTTGCTGCAAATCCTGACTGCGTCATCTGCATGTCCTGCGGTGACGGCGTACAGTGTGTTGCTAAGAACGCTGGCACTGCTCCCGTTTACCCCTCCAACAATACTATGTACTTAGGTGAAGCCGTTAAGTTTGGCGTCTGGGAAGAAGCCTGCCGTTTCTGCGGCGAGTGCGTCCTGGGTCAGACCGGTGCTATTTGCCCCATTACCCAGTGCGCTAAGAGCCTTGTCAACGGCCCCTGCGGAGGTCAGAAGAACGGCAAGTGCGAGGTCAATCCCGAGAATCCCTGCGCCTGGATCAAGATCTACGAGCGCCTGCAGGCCACCAATCAGCTGGATAAGCTGATGAAGACCCGTGCAGACAAGGGCTATGCTGATTTCGCATATCCCAGAACCATTAGCTTAAGGGGGAAGAAGTAATGAGCAACTTAAGAGACGCACTGGAATCCGGTAAGTTTGGTATTACCGCTGAGATGGCGCCCCCCAAGGGTTACGACTTTACTGAGCAGATGGAGGCCGCTGAGGTCCTTCGCGGTAAGGTTCACGCCGTTAACGTTACTGATATGCAGTCCGCATGCCTGAAGGCTACGGGACTTGGTCTGTGCATCAAGCTGAAGCAGGCTGGCATCGACCCCATTCTGCAGATGACCGGCCGTGACCGCAACCGTATGGCTATTATGGGTGATATCCTGGCTGCTGCCGGTTTCGGTATCGACACCATGCTGGCTCTTACCGGTGACCATCCTGTTGTTGGTGACTGCAAGGACTCCAAGCCTGTTTATGACCTGGACTCCGTCGGTATTCTGAATATGCTCAGCAAGATGGAACAGACCAACTGTGACTGCGGCGGCAATGAGATCGTCGGTGGCGCTCCCAAGTTCTATAAGGGCGCATCCGTCACTCCTCTGTACGACCCCATGTTCCTGCAGGTTAACAAGCTCCGCCAGAAGGTGGAAGCAGGTGCGATGTACATTCAGACCCAGGGTATCTTTGATCTGGATGTACTGAAGCGCTTCCTGGAGATGGTTGACAAAGCTGGCATCAAGACCCACATTATGGCTGGTATCATTCCTCTGAAGGGCGCCGGCGGTGCAAAGTACATGAATGAGAATGTTCCCGGCATCGCTGTTCCTCAGGAGATGATCGACCGCCTGGCCGCTGCTGCCGCAGAGGGCAAGGAAAAGGGCATCAAGGGTCTGCCCGCAAAGCTGGGCATGGAAATGGCTGCTGAGATGATCGCTAAGATCAAGGACGAGAAGCTCTGTGACGGTGTCCATGTTATGGCAATCGGCGCAGAAAAGAGCGTTCCCACCATCCTGGAGAAGGCTGGCATTACCATCTGATTCTCAAATACATAAGAAAACCGCAGACACAATTGTGTCTTCGGTTTTTCTATTTGCTTGTCTTATTTGCAGTATTCCGGGAAGACTTCCTTTTTTGCGAAGCCGAAGCGGTATGCGTCGTTAAGGAGATTGTACTTAGCCTTTGTTCTGGGGTTGAACCAGGGGGCACCATAATGCCAAGGACATTATCGCTGAGTTCTTCCTTCCACATCTTCATAGACTCATAGTAGCAGGGGCTGTAGTTTTCGTACAGAGAGCCACACATGATCTGCTGATAGCCTGCTTCATCAAGTACTTTATAGATATTGATCTGTTTTGCGGTATATGTACCGTCGGGCAGCTTTTTAAAGCAGTTATACCAGCCGTTGGACTGAAGGACCGACTTGGGCATTCTGCGAAGATATTCCTCAAGATGACCGTCCGCCCAGGAGTAGGTAGACCAGACCCAGGGGGTAGTACCGGCTTCTTCGCAAAAATCAAAGAGCTTATAGACATCGTGCCAGTAGAGCTCCATCTGCCGGACAATGATCATAGAAAGTCCGCCCTGATTGACAGGGTCTTCTTCGTCAAGACCCAAATGGAAGTACTTAGGTGTGTCGAACAGTTCGGAGACCTCCAGGATCAAGTCCCTGCAAACTTCATAATACTTGGGAGTGGACAGCATACGGGAGTAAACACCCAGCCAGGCATCGTGACCTGCGGAGAAATTAAGCTTGGGATAGGGAGTAAGACCCATAGCGCGCATGCGGTCCAGCTCCTTCTTCAGCTTGTCCTTACTCCAGGCACCCTTGACAGAAATCTCGGGATGGGAGTCATACTGAATTCCGTCGCCGATATCGATAAGCACCATATTAAAGCCCTGAGATGGCAGAAAATCGATGGTTTCTCTCCAAACTTCATCGTCGACTTGGAGTTCGGGATAATAGGCGGGTTCGTATCGGAGCCGGCTGCCGGGATCGCCCCACATATTATCGCCAAGGTGCATTAAGTAACCCCATACTTTATCTTGCATTTTCTCTTTCTTCCGTCCATTATTCACACTCTTCGGGATATACCTTCTTCTTCGCAAGACCAAAGCGGTAGGCGTCATCCAGAAGGCTGTAGCGGTTGTTGGGTCTGGGATTTCTCCAGGGTGCAGTCATATAGCCAACAAGCAGGCTATCAGTCAGCTCGTTCTTACCCATAGTGAGGGTCTGCTCAGCATTCAGGCTGTAACCTTCAAAGAAGGATACAGTGGGGATCTGCTTAAATCCCGCCTCGTCCAAAATGCCGTAGACATTGATCGCGTGATGCTGGTACTTGCCGTTAGGCAGCTTCTTCAGACGGTTATACCAGTAGTTGGACTGCAGCACATCTCTGGGCATACGCTCCAGGAAGATGGGAAGATCCTTTTCGTTCCAGGCAAGACCGGACCAGATCCAGGGGGTGCAGCCTGCGCCTTCCACGAACCCAAAAAGCTTAAAGATATCATGCCACAGCAGTTCCATCTGCCGAACGATGATCATAGACAGAGCACCCTGATTGACGGGATCCTCTTCCTCAAGACCCAGGTGGAAGTATTCGGGAGTACCAAAAACCTCCGCCACTTCCTCAATGCAGTCCTTGCAGACCTGGTAGTAGGTGGGGGTAGAAAGCATACGGGAATATACGCCCAACCATGCATCGTGACCTGCGGAGAAATTAAGCTTCGGCAGGGGAGTCAGACCCATAGCGCGCATGCGGTCCAGTTCCGCTTTCAGCTTATCCTTACTCCAGGCGCCTTCTACAGAGATCTCAGGGTGGCGCTCATACTGCATTGCGTCGCCCACATCAATCAGCACCATATTGATGCCCTGGGAGGGCAGGAAGTTGATGGTATTGTCCCAAACATCCTGGTCGGTGGTCAGAATAGGGTGGTAGCAAGGCTCCAGCAGACGACTGCCGGGATCGCCCCACATATTGTCGCTCAGGTGCATTAAATAGCCCCAATATTTCTTGCTCATTTTCGCTCTCCTATTTCGTTAAGATCAATCTTGGTTATGGTATTTCCACTCGAAGTGCGGCAGGCACTTTGAGGTCCCTACGGTGTAAGGGAAGGTAAGGACTCTTGTGCCTTCGCCGTAGAGGAACCACTCCTCGCCGGACCGGCGAAGGTGTTCGTTCTCTGCCGGGTGCATTAACGGGGGAGTCTTGCAGGGAACAAGGATTGTCTTCTTTTTGAAGTAATCTGTAAATTTGTCGGTGGTGTTATGGCAGTGGTGCAGCGCGGTAAAGACATCGCTGTCCAAAAACTCGCTGGGATATGCATCCATGATGAATTCCATACCGCCAATGTCACCGTCACCGCCCAGCATTGCTTTTTGTCCCTCAATGTTAAACAGACACCAGGTGGAACAGTCATTGATATCACCGGATGCTTTTTCACTGAGGAGCTGCTCCTGGCTCATAATGATATCAACGGAGATATCGTTAAAGTAGTATCGTTCGCCGGTGCGGGGACGGTAGAGGGGAACATCAGTTCCCTTTGTGGTTTTTAGGCAGGTGCAGACTCTGTGGATAAAGGCTGCGTCGGAACGGGAGGCAAAGTCGAAGTCCATGGTTGTTCCGGCGGGCTCGTTAAAGTATATACCCTCAACGAAAATTTTGTCCGCATACTCCGGTAATTCCGTCAGGTTACAGAGAACACCATCGTGGTCTCTGTGAGGGTGGGTGATAAACCAGCCCTCAATGATAGGCTTTTCGTTTCCCGCCAGGGAGCACAAATAGTCGATGAGATACTTGGTTTCGTTGGGCGTGCCGCCGTCCTGAACGATAAAGTGACCGTTTTTAAGCTGGAACATAAAACTGTTACCGAAGTGGTAAAGTTCCACCATGTGCATTGTTGTTGCAGCGTTTGCGGGGTTGGAAGCAACATCCTTGGGATCATAGATCAACTTATCGGAAATAGCCTTTCCCATTGCGGCGCTGACATAGGTTTTGCCGACTCTGGCAACATAAGTTACGGAAACAGAAACATCTTTCTTTAAGTAGAGGGCGCTGTACACTGAATCTCCAAAGCCCTCTTCGTTTGCAGCGTACAGGGTAAATCCTTCGTTTTCAAGAACCTCGCGGTAGGAAATATAATCTGAGCGATTCGTGCCTTTTGCTGTGCGGACATAGTTGCCGTCGCCGTAGTCCACCGGTGCGCCGGCACCGGGCATATCCGGGATCTGTGCGAAAAGTTCTTCCTGGGTATAGCCGGGGATCACGTCAGTGATTTGGTAGTTAATGTAGATCGCACGCCAAAAGGAGTTGTAGTTCATGCCTAAAAGTGCGTTACCTTTCTTATAGGAGGAGGTAATTACGCTGCGGCCTTCGGGGTGCTCGATCTTGCCGATCTGCACAAAACCGTTCTCTTCCAATAGCTTTTGGTACGCACGGTAATCCTGAAGCTGCTGCTGCTTGACAATGTGGCTGTATACGCCACAGCCTACCTCAAAGGGTTCGACAGGAGGTATACCATCAGGCCAAACGGGGAGAGGGAAGTGCGCAAGAATTTCTTCAAGTGTAGTATCTTGAAATTTATTTTCCATTTAAAATCACCTTATTTTACAAAAGCAAAAAGCTTTGCTGCCTCCAGCTTGTCGTATGCGGAAAGGAAGGTAACGAGCTCGGAAGCGATCTTCTTAGCGCCACCTTCGCTGTTGCTTTCAATGTTTAGCGGCAGCAGGGGATCGTGGAGAGAAAGACGCAGCAGGAACCAGCCGTCGCCATGGTCTTTATCCAGGTTCACTCGAATGCCCTCGTAGTTGCTGGGTGCGATGGTCCAGCCACTCTGGTTCTTGGCATACTCTGTCAGCTCGTCAATGACCTTCTGTCCGTATGCCTTGAAGTCTTCGACCAGGATGTTCATACGGAACTCCACGCTCTCAGCGGGCTCTGCCAGGTTCTCAATCAGGGACTCGAGCGTATAACCATCCTTCTTGCCGCGAGCCAGTTCGATGAGAAGCTTGGTAACAATGTATGCGCCGTCGTCAAGGAAATAGTTCTCCTTAAATGCGCCGTGACCAGAGGTCTCGATTGCCAGCTGGCTGTCCTGACCCTGGTTATTCAGGCGGATGGACTCATTGATAACATTACGGTAGCCCCGCTTAAAGCGATGATGTACGCCACCGAGGCTTGCGATGAAATCTGCAAGACCGGTGGAGGTGATGGAGTCGGTGACGATAGTGGTGCCGGGATGCTCACGCAGCAGAATTGCTGCCAGCATAGCGATAATGCGGTTGCGGTTCAGCTCACTGCCATCGGAAAGAACTGCGCCTGCGCGGTCAACATCGGTATCGAAAATGATACCAAGGTCAGCGCCGGTCTCCTTAACAGCTTCGGTGATGCTTGCCATAGCGTCCTTATCCTCGGGATTGGGGATATGGTTGGGGAAGCTACCATCGGGATCCAGATAACGGCTGCCGTCCGTGTTTGCGCCAAGAGGCTTCAGAACCTTGTCTACATAGAAGCCGCCAGCGCCATTGCCGGCGTCCACTACGATACGGAAGCCCTCCAGGGGCTTGTCTTCTCCGGTAGCAGCACGGATCTTGTCAGCAAGGATCTTGCCATAGGTATCCATGAACTCGCCGCTGCACAGGCTGCCAGTGGGCAGACCGGTTGCATCGGTACCTGCAGCATAAGTAAGGATCTCTTTAATATCAGCCTTTTCCAGACCGCCGATCTCGGTAAAGAACTTGAAACCGTTGCGGTTAAAGGGAAGGTGGCTTGCGGTGATCATAACAGAGCCGTCAAACTTGTATCCCTCGGTTACAGTGCTCATGAACATAGCGGGGGTACTTGCCATGCCGAAGTCGGTAACCTGGAGACCCTGCTCGACCATTGCCTGGCAGATCCAGGAGGAGAGCGCTTCACCGGAAAGGCGGGAATCGCGACCGACAGCTACGCGCAAACCGGCACCCTTGCCGGTCTTCTTGCACAGCCACAGAGCGAAGCCTCTGCCGATGTCCTTACACACATTTTCTGTTAAGTTTACGTGCTGTCCTTCAATGCCTTCCAGGGCAACACCGCGAATGTCACTGCCGTTTTGAAGTTTGCTGTAATCCATAGTATACCTCCATGAATATGATATAGCGTATTGTAACATAACGACCCTTGGGAATCAACCATTTTAGGGCATTTGTTTTACAAAATTTCCCGAAAAATTCATTGGAATAGATGGGGGTGTTGAGAGTAGGTCGTCAATAAAAATTTTAAATTATTTTTGAGAAATATGAAACATAAGGATTGAAAAATACATTCATATGTTGTAAACTGACTGTATCTGGAGCATGTCTTTTTGTTTGCGCTGGAAAAACGCATCAAAGGGAATGCAAATTTACAGGATGAAAGGAAAAATGATAAATGAACATTCTTGCTATCGGCGCCCATCCCGATGATGTGGAAACCATGTGCGCAGGCACTCTTGCCAAGTACGCATCCCTGGGTCATAAGGTTTACATCGCAACTGCTACCAACGGTAACATCGGCTCTGCCCATCACACCATGGAAGAGATCGCTGCCATTCGTAAGCAGGAAGCTGCAAATTCCGCTGCCCTGATCGGCGCAGAGTATATCTGCCTGGATTATGATGATGAGATGTTCTACGAGACTAAGGAAGTCCGTTTGGCTTTCATTAACTTGGTCCGTTACTGCAAGGCAGATGTGATCTTTACACACAGCCTCCATGACTACAATCCCGATCATATGCTCACCAGCAAGATCGTCAACGATATTGCTGTTATGATCCCCATTGCCCATCTGAAGACCGAGTCTGAGCCCTACGATGTGATTCCCTCTATCTGGATGTTTGAGCCTGTCAGCGGTATGGGGTTCCAGCCCACCGACTATGTGGATATCACCGATTTCTTCGAGACCAAGATGAAGATGCTGGACTGCATGGAGAGCCAGAAGGCATGGATGTCCGACAACTACGCATCCCTGCGTGATGATCAGGACCGTTTCTTCGATACCATCCGCATTATGTCCGAGTTCCGCGGAATGCAGGCTGGCTGTAAGTATGCTGAGGGATTCGTCCGCGCAATGGACGGCTTCCGTACCCGTATGACGGAGAGAGTTCTTCCGTAATTAGTTAGGAGCGATGTTTTATGAACAGTTACGTACAAAGCGTAATTGATAACGTTAAGAAAAAGCACGGCAACGAGCCGGAATTTGTACAGACCGTAGAGGAGGTTTTAACCTCCGTTGCACCTATGGTAGATAAGCACCCCGAGTATGAAAAAGCAGATCTTCTGAACCGTATGGTCGAGCCTGAGCGGATGTTCACTTTCCGTGTCGTTTGGGTGGATGACCAGGGTCAGACCCACACCAATATTGGCTACCGCTGCCAGTTTAACGGTGCTATCGGTCCTTACAAGGGCGGTCTTCGTTTCCAGCCAAATGTGTACTCCGGTGTTATTAAGTTCCTGGGCTTTGAGCAGATATTCAAGAACGCGCTGACCGGTCTTCCCATCGGTGGCGGCAAGGGTGGCTCTGACTTCGATCCCGCTGGTAAGAGCGACGCAGAGATCATGCGCTTCTGCCAGAGCTTTATGGATGCGCTTTACCGCTATATCGGACCCGATATCGATGTCCCCGCAGGTGATATGGGTGTTGGCGGTCGTGAGATCGGCTACTTGTTCGGTCAGTACCGCAGGCTCAAGGGCGTTTGGGAGAACGGTGTTCTCACCGGCAAGGGCTTTAGCTACGGAGGAAGCCTGACCCGCCCCGAAGCAACCGGCTATGGCGCTATGTACTACCTCCAGGAAGTGCTGAAGCACGAGGGCGAGGATATTAAGGGCAAGACTATTGCCTGCGCCGGTTTCGGTAATGTTACCTGGGGTATCTGTAAGAAGGCCCTGCACCTGGGCGCAAAGGTCGTGACTCTTTCCGGTCCCGACGGTTACATCTACGACCCTGAGGGCGTATCTTCCAGCGAAGAAAAGGTGGATTATTTGCTTACCATGCGCGCCTCCGGCAGAAACCGCGTGCAGGATTACGCCGATAAGTTCGGCGTTCAGTTCTTCCCCGGTGAGAAGCCCTGGGGCGTCAAGGCTGATGTAATTATGCCTTCCGCCATGCAGAACGATGTGAATCTGGAGCAGGCAAAGAGAATTGTTGCAAACGGTGTTAAGTACTACATCGAGGTTGCAAATATGCCTACTACCAACGACGCGCTGTACTTCCTCATGGAACAGCCCGGTATGATCGTTGCACCCTCTAAGGCAGTCAATGCCGGTGGCGTTGCGGTTTCCGCTCTGGAAATGAGCCAGAACAGCGAGCGCTTGGTTTGGACCGCAGAAGAGGTGGATAACCAGCTCAAGCGGATTATGCAGAACATCTATAATGCCTCCGTTGAGGCTGCCGAGGAATACGGACTTGGCTACAACCTTGTTGCCGGTGCGAACCTGGCAGGCTTCAAGAAAGTTGCTACCGCAATGATGGAGCAGGGTATTTTCTGAGAATTACATAAATATAACCGCCGACTATCGATGATAGCCGGCGGTAATTTTATTGCTCTTTATGCTTCGGAAAATCCACTTCCTGGAATTTGGATTCCTTCTTTCGGTAGGCAACTGCATAATCTACAAAAGAAATCACCATAAAGATACTGTCTACAATAGCGATCCAAAGGACAACATTGTCGCTCATGTTGGGGATAAGCACCATCAGGATTAAGCTGACAAACAAGATCGTAGTGCAGACCTTTCCGGTGATCAGGGCGCCCTTCAGCATTTTGCCTTTTCGTAAGTTTAGACCTCCGGCGATTGCCATAAAGCCTTCCTTCAAGGCAAACAGGCCTACAAGATACCATAAGACAGGGTGCTTCATAGGACGTTCAATGGCAAGGCAGAGAATAAGTGTAAACTGGGTTGCCTTATCTGCCAGGGGATCCAGGATCTTGCCAAGAGTCGAGATCATATTAAAATGTCGTGCGATCTTACCATCGATCATATCCGTGAGGCAGGAAACAGCTAAGATGCCAGCAGCCAAAGCGTAATCATATCCGTTTTGGGCGTTCAGATAAATAAGAACATATACCGGGATCAGCAGCAGACGGAAAAGACTCAGGATATTTGGAATGGTTAGTATTTCTTTCTTCCAGTTGTTCATTGCCGTTTGAGTGCTCCTAAATTATACTATGCTGATATTATATGCGGGTTTTACCCGTGAATCAAGGGGTAAATTGTGAATTAAGTAAAAATTTGCATTTCTAAGTCATGAATCGTCCAGTGTTTCTGTGGACATTGAGTGCATATTGCCGTGCTAAATGCTTCCAGGTGATTTTATCCAATTCGCCTGTTTCCGGAAGTCCGGCAAGTTTTTGAAAACCAGAGAGGGATGCGCTGGTTGCATCGTCAAGTACGCCGCTGTTTCCCGGTACGGAGATCGTGGTATGGTCATTGGAAAGAACGGTCAGAACTGCCTGTAGAAGGTAGATATTGGGATTTGATTCCCCAAGCCGGTAAACTTGCCCCGGATTCATAATAAATTCAATGGATTCCGCGCGATCCACACGAATGAGAGCCGGTTCGTAGGCAAGCACGATCTGATCCCAAGTTGCCTCATCCACAATTCCGGTTACGGGCAAACCCTCACGGCGCTGGAAAGCCGTAACGGCATTCATTGTAAGAGGTCCGTAAATTCCGTCCGGGACGACAGCTGGCAGGCGGTAATCATCCTCCGCCAAGACCCGGAGCATTGTCTGCAGGCTGCGAACCGGCTGTTCTACAAAGGATTCCTGCGGTCTCATCGTACCACCTCCTGACGAACTGTGTCCTGGGTTCCCATACTGAGGGTTCTCCCCGGGAACTGGGTCGTTGTAGACGTACGGCTATAATTGGGCAGACCTGTGTTTTGCTGCGTTTGCCCACTTCGACGGAAGTTCCCCGCTGCCCGAACATTGGAGTTGCTGGTTCTTGCGTTTGATCCGGGGAAGTTTTCACCGCTTCGCAGTGTGGCGTTTTCAATACCGGAGTACTGATCGTAGATTTCATCCCAGGTCTGGGGATCGACCGTTCCTGTTTCCGGCAGATTAAATCTCCTTTGCGCCGCAAGAACAGCGGAACGGGTCGCGGGTCCGTATATTCCATCGATGTTCAGCGGTGGAATAGACGGAATATAGTCGGAGAGTATGGAGAGCATATATTGCAATAATCGTACCTTGTCACCGGTGTCACCGTTTTGCAGGGCGTTCGGTGGTGCCCAGTTGATAGCATAGAATTGCTGACCAAGACTTCTCAGCTCACCGAGCCTTGTAACCGCGGTATAGAGCCGCACGATCCGATACCAGGTGGCTGGACCGACAATGCCATCTGCGCTCAGACCGAATACTTGCTGGAATTTTCGCACGGCTGACTCCGTAATCGGTCCAAAGATGCCGTCAGTTGCGGGGATCTTTGGAATCGCGGGATAGTTTTGTGCGATTCTGTTAAGAGCCACCTGCAGAGTAACTACGTTAGGACCCGTACTGCCCCTTCGAAGCGGTGTTCCGGGATAAGAGGATGTAATTCCTCTTATCGGTGCGTTTGGAACGATCTCCACATCGCCGTAGTAGCTACGCAGGATTTGTGTTGAGTTTAGTCCTTGCTGTGCAAGATTCTGACTGCCCCATTGGCTGAGACCGTCGCAGGTCACGGTTGTGCCGTTGCAGAATTTCGCCGCAAGAGGCTCTACGAATCCCGGTCTTCGTAAATAATCGTTAAAGAGCTCATCCACGATCCGGGAAACGGACTCAAAATAGCTTCTTCCGTTGACAAATGCCTGATCAAAAGCAGTGTTATTTGTTATCTCAAAGTCGTATCCGCGGCTTCTGTAGAACTCTGTGTAGACTCGGTTTAAGGCAAAGGAAACGATGGCAAGAATGTTTGCCCGCAGCGCGCTTTCATCCCAAGTTGGGTAGATCTCCCTGGACGCCACATTTTTCACATAGTCCGCAAAAGGCAGAGTTACATTCGGTGCGTTTGACGAGGGTGCACCCAAATGTACGGTGATGTTTTGTGGAACATAAGGCAATACCGGAGGCATACTTCACCTCCTATAAGTTTTGGGCAGGGGTATCAAATACCTCCACCTGGTTGAATGCTTGAGGAAGTTCTGAAAGCGGTATCATCTCTAAGTTTTGATTTGTAACGATTCCCGGGAATACCTGTAGATTATCCACATCTATCTCCTCAAAATTCGGAAGTCTTGCTGAGAGATTCACCGTTGTAAAGGGAAAAACACCTGTGTTAGGTTGCTGACCCGCTGAAAGATCGGGTGTCGTAATGGCAATCGGTTCGTCAAGAATACCACTGCGGTTAGTTAGCCGCATTGCAATGGCGTTCCCACTGGTATCCGTCACTGTGATCGCCACATCCTTAAGAGGTATCTGCGCACGGCTTACATATGCGTGGACTTGTATGTATCCAGTTGAAGACAGAGTAATTCCTCCTTTCTAAATTCAAAAATATCCTATGCTGGAGTCTCAAAAAGAGTGCAGGGATTAAATAAATCCCTGCATTTGACGGATGTTTTCTTCTTCTTTGTCCAGAAGCCTTTGGCACAGCTGGGCAACACGCTCATCGTTTCGCTTGAAATGGTGCAGATTTTTAAGTCCTTTGATCATACCGCGGGTGTTTCCTTGCACCATCATTGCGGCGACTTTAGAATTGATATCGCCATAGCTAAGCCTTGTTTTTGTTACCATCGCAGACATTGCCTTTACTGCGGGGTCCAGCTGTTCAAGCTCCCAGCCTCTTGTGCGTGCCAGAGACAGAGCTTCCCGTTCAATAGTATCGTACTCCCGCAGTTGGGAATGAAGCGCTGACTGCAAACTTGTGTTCAGTGGCATTTTCATTACACTGCGAATGCCAGTTTGCCCCATTTGTGTTGTTTTCAATACGGAGGAAAGTAAATCCTTGCTGTCTTTCATTTTCATCACCGATACTATCATTTCCAATTAAGTTCAAATCTATGCAACAAATAAATGACAATTGCATAAAATAGGGGGTAGAAAGGAAAGGGATGAAATATGTGTGCCATTGCTGGGATCTTAAAGCTTAAAACATCCGAGGAAATCCGAAATAGAATGCTCAGTACCATGCAAAGAAGAGGACCGGATGAAACCGGTGTGGCGTTAAATCACGATGTCAGCTTGTTGCATGCCAGGCTGACGATCATCGATCCTGCCGGCGGTTCGCAGCCAATGACACTAAACTGGGCAGGGGAGACATATACTATTGTCTATAACGGCGAGCTATATAACACACAGGAACTGAGAGACGAACTGCAAAAGGCTGGACATCACTTTCTCGGACACTCCGATACGGAAGTCGTGTTGCATTCCTATGCCCAGTGGGGGAAATCAGCGCTCGATAAATTTAACGGAATCTTTGGTCTTGGGATTTGGGAGCATACGCGCAAAAGACTTTTCCTTGCAAGGGACAGAATGGGTGTAAAACCGTTATTTTATAAAGAACATCTGGGTGGCTTTCTCTTTGCCTCAGAGATAAAGACGATTCTTGCATACCCAACGGTTAAAGCAGAAGTAGATCAGGAGGGAATTGCACAGATCCTACTGCTCGGTCCCGGACGAACGCCTGGCAGCGGTGTGTTTCGTGGAATAAAGGAGCTGGAACCTGGCTGTTGCGGCTACTATACAGACGGTGCATTTCATTGGGAGCGATACTGGAAATTAACGGACCGGGAGCACACGGACACATTTGAGGAAACGGTCGAGAAGACCCGGTATCTTGTTACGGATGCCATAAAGCGGCAAATGGTCTCAGATTTCCCGGTTGGCACATTTCTGTCCGGCGGATTGGATTCCAGCCTGATCTCCGCAGTCTGCGCCAACGAGCACAAGAATCACAATGAAATCCTGAATACTTTTTCCGTAGATTATGAAAATAACGATAAATACTTTGTTCCCGGGAAGTTCCAGCCCAATTCGGATAACCATTATATTTCGGTAATGCAGGAGCATATCGGCAGTAACCATCACTGGTGCGTCCTCACGCCGGAAATGCTTGTTGAGAGCCTTGAAGACGCTACCTATGCACGAGATCTTCCCGGTATGGCGGATGTGGATTTTTCGCTGCTTGCATTCTGTAAGGACATAAGAAAGTATGTGAAGGTCGCCCTTTCCGGGGAGTGTGCAGACGAGATTTTTGGAGGATACCCCTGGTTTCGGGACCCGGATGTTCGGGCGTTACAGGGCTTTCCCTGGGCTCAGAACACAATGCAAAGAGCCAGCCTTCTTTTAGATAAGCGTTTTGATGCAGTTAGCTTCGTGCAGGAGCAGTATCAGGATTCCTTGAACCAGGTTGATATTCTACCGGGTACAGATCCTCTGGAACAGAGGATGAAGGAGATGAGTTATCTGAATCAGCGCTGGTTTATGCAGACTCTTTTAGACCGCAAGGATCGGATGAGTATGTACTGTGGTCTTGAGGTTCGCGTTCCATTCTGTGATTACAGAATCGCGGAATACCTCTATTCTGTTCCTTGGAAATACAAAGATTACCAGGGTAGGGAAAAGGGTCTCTTGCGACACGCAATGCAGGATATTCTTCCAAATGAGGTGCTATGGAGAAAGAAGAGTCCATATCCAAAGACTTACGATCCGAGGTATATGGAGTTGGTCCGCCATCGCCTTAATATTGTCCTGGCGGACCACAATGCGCCGATTCATCAAATCGTAGATAAGAACGCGTTGATTGCGCTGACAGAAAAAGATTCTCAATGGCCTTGGTACGGTCAGCTGATGAAGACTCCACAGACCATCGCCTATATGCTGCAGATCAATCATTGGATGCGAAAATATCGGGTTGATGTCGTATAATTCCCACTAAAAACCCCCGCCGGAGCAGCTGCCGGCAGGGGAATTTTACTGCCGTTGACAGAATTACCAAAAAGCCGAGAGATTTCGTTTTAAATTTAGCAAAACCTCTAATCTTTGTATATTTAGTTGTAATCTTGGAGAAATGGTGCTAAAATGGTACAAACATTTGTGCATCACAGAAAGACTGGTTGTTTTTTGGGGGGAGTATTGTATGAAATATATCGTGATTCTCGCTGACGGTATGGCTGATGAGCCCATCGTTGAACTTGGCGGGATGACGCCTATGGAATATGCAGATACCCCCGCAATGGACCGTCTTGCTGCTATGTCCGAAATGGGTCTTGTCTGCAATGTGCCCAAGGGTATGAAGCCTGGCAGCGATGTGGCAAATCTTTCTGTTATGGGTTACGATCCCTCTAAAAACTATTCAGGCAGATCTTCTTTGGAGGCGCTGAGCGTCGGAGTTCCTATGAAGGATACGGATGTGGTATTTCGCTGCAACATTGTTACACTGACCGAAGAGGAGCCTTATGAGGAAAAGACCATCGTAGATCACAGCTCCGGTGAGATCTCAACGGAGGATGCGGATGTTCTTATGGACGCAGTAAAGGAAGCGTTCAATAACGACGAGTTTACATTCTATACAGGCACAAGTTACCGGGAAGTCACGGTATGGAAGAACGGTAAAATTTTGGATATGGAGCAGCCCCACGACCATCTCGGCTGCAAAATAGGGGAGTTTCTTCCTAAGCACCCCGTTTTTTATGACATGATGAAGAGGAGTTTTGATATCCTCAACCATCACCCTCTTAATGAGCAGCGGGCAAAAGAAGGAAAGAACAAGGCCAATTCTCTTTGGTTCTGGGGCGCCGGCACGAAGCCTTCCCTCCAGAATTTCAAAGAAAAAACCGGCTTAAACGGCGCCATGATTTCAGCGGTGGATCTGCTCAAGGGTATCGCGGTTGGCGCTGAAATGAAGGTCATTGAGGTTCCCGGCGCAAACGGCGGCCTGCACACCAACTACCTCGGTAAAGCAAACGCCGCAATTAAGACGTTGCTGGAGGATAACTCCGACTATGTCTATGTGCATATTGAAGCTCCCGATGAAATGGGTCACAGCGGTGTGCTGAAGAATAAGATCCTCGCCATCGAGAATGTAGATTCTCAGGTTGTTGCGCCTATTGTTAATGCGATGGATGCATCCGGAGAGGACTACCGTCTTTTAATTCTGCCGGATCATCCCACACCGATCCGCTGCCGTACCCATACCTCAGATCCCGTTCCGTATTTGATCTACGACAGCCGTTACGGGAGAAAATCACTAAACCGATTTAGCGAAAAAGACGCTGCTGCTACGGGTGTCCTTGAGCTCGACGGCTACCGTCTAATTGATAAATTTATCGATCTTGGAGGAAACGAAAAATGAAGAGAGTATATAATTTCTCCGCAGGACCTGCAGTGCTGCCGGAAGAAGTTCTGATGGAAGCTGCTGCAGAAATGCTGGATTATAAGGGCACTGGCATGTCCGTTATGGAAATGAGCCACCGCTCCAAGGCGTACCAGGCGATCATCGATGAGGCAGAAGCAGATCTCCGTGATCTTATGAATATCCCCGATAACTATATGGTTCTGTTCCTGCAGGGCGGTGCATCCCAGCAGTTTGCTATGATTCCCATGAATCTGATGAAGAACGGCGTTGCGGATTATATCGTCACCGGTCAGTGGGCAAAGAAGGCGTACCAGGAAGCTCAGAAGTATGGCAAGGCAAACGCTGTTGCGTCTTCTGCAGATAAGACCTTCTCTTATATTCCCGATTGCTCCGATCTGCCCATTTCCGAGGACGCAGACTATGTTTACATCTGTGAGAATAACACCATTTACGGTACTAAGTTCAAAACTCTACCCAATACCAAGGGCAAGGATCTTGTTTCTGATGTATCTTCCTGTTTCCTTTCCGAGCCTGTGGATGTGACCAAATACGGCATGATCTACGGCGGTGTGCAGAAGAACATCGGCCCTGCCGGCGTTGTCATCGCTATCATCCGCGAGGATCTCATTCGTGACGACCTTTGCGAGCAGGTTCCTACTATGCTGCGCTATAAGATCCATGTAGACAATGGTTCTATGTACAATACACCTCCCGCATACGGCATTTACATCTGCGGTAAGGTCTTTAAGTGGATCAAGAAGATGGGCGGCCTGGAGGCAATGAAGGTGCACAACGAGAAAAAGGCTGCTATTCTCTACGATTTCCTGGACCGCAGCAAGATGTTTAAGGGCACAGTTGTTAAGGAAGACCGTTCTCTGATGAACGTACCCTTTGTTACCGGCAACGATGAGCTGGACGCATTGTTTGTGAAAGAAGCAACCGCAGCCGGCTTTATGAACCTGAAGGGTCACCGCACTGTTGGTGGTATGCGCGCCAGCATCTATAATGCTATGCCCATCGAGGGCGTAGAGAAGCTTGTTGCTTTTATGGAAGAGTTCGAGCGCAAGCATAGCTAAATTCGAGGTGTCTAAAATGTATAAAGTTCACTATCTCAATAAGATTTCTCCCAAGGGTACGGCATTGTTTTCTGACCAGTACACGCCTACCGATGATGTAAATGACGCTCAGGCAATCTTAGTCCGCAGCGCCGCCATGCACGATATGGAGTTTTCCGAAAAGCTGGAGGCTGTTGCCCGCGCTGGTGCAGGCGTCAATAACATTCCTCTTAACCGCTGCGCTGAAAACGGTATTGTTGTGTTCAATACCCCCGGCGCTAATGCAAACGGCGTTGTGGAGCTGTCCATCTGCGGTATGCTGCTGGGCGCCCGTGATGTGATCGGCGGTATCAACTGGGTGCAGTCCATCAAAAACGAAGGCGATATCGGCAAGAAAGTCGAAAAGGGTAAGTCCCAGTTTGCAGGTCACGAGCTGGCCGGCAAGCGCCTGGGTGTAATCGGTCTTGGCGCCATCGGCGGTCCTCTTGCCAATGCAGCAATTAAGCTTGGTATGGAGGTGTATGGCTGCGACCCTTATATTTCCATCGATGCCGCCTGGCACCTGGACAGCAAGATCGTTCCTGTGAAGACAAGAGACGATATCTACGCAAATTGTGATATTATTTCCCTCCATGTTCCTCTTCTGGATGATACCAAGAAGATGATCAACGCCGAGGCGATCTCCAAGATGAAGGACGGGGTCATTCTTTTGAACTTTGCCCGTGATCTTCTCGTGGACGATGACGCACTTGAAGATGCTTTGAAGTCCGGAAAGATTAAGCGCTATATTACCGATTTCCCCAACGATAAGACCGCTAATATGGAGGGTGTCGTTGCTATTCCCCACCTGGGAGCCTCTACGGAGGAGTCGGAGGACAATTGCGCTAAGATGGCTGTCCGTCAGGTAATGGATTACCTGCAGAACGGCAACATCAAGAACTCCGTAAACTTCCCCAACTGCGATATGGGCATCTGCACCAAGGCTGCCCGCATCGCGATCCTGCATAAGAACATCCCCAATACACTGTCTACCTACACCTCTGTAATTGCTAAAGCCGGAATCAATATTTCCGACATGGTCAATCGCAGTAAGGGTGAATTTGCCTACACAATGGTTGACCTGGATTCCGTGCCTTCTGAAGCTGCAATCGAGGAACTGAAGAAGATGGACGGTGTCTTCCGTGTCCGTGTGATTTGTTGATAGCATAACCGACCTTACAATATGTAAGGTCGGTTTGTGCTTTTCTGCGGAATATTACCAAATAATCTCTAATCAAATTTTGGCAATATTACTATGTGAAATCACATTTTTTCTGTGGTATAATGATTAAAACAGAAAGGGTGTGATGGGGATGTACAGTGTTGGTCAAAAGGTTGTTTATGGCATACACGGTGTCTGTAGCATTGTAGATGTGGAAAGACGAAAGATAGACCGAAAATTTATCGACTATTATGTGCTTGAGCCGATCCACCAGTGTGAAGCGCGCTTTTACATACCCTCCGCAAATGAAAATGCCCTGAAAAAGATTCGACCGATCATAACAAAAGAAAAGATGGAGGCGATCGTTTCCTGTCCTGCGGATCCGAACGCGATCTGGACCGATGATGAAAACCAGAGGAAACAGCGTTACCGGGAAATGATCACAAATGCCCAATGCGAGGAATTGCTCACCATTGTCCGCGCCCTATACCGGCACAAAAATCAGCAGCTTGAGCAGGGAAAGAAATTCCATCTCTGTGACGAGAACTTCCTGCGTGACGCTGAGCGATTAATCCGGGGTGAGGTATCCTGTGTTCTTGGTATGGAGGAATCCGAGGTCGGCGCATTCTTAGAACGTGTATTTAGTAAATAATTATGATCCGTCTGGTGTACAGACGGATCATTTTAATTTACAGGAAAAATCTGCTGCTTATTTATTAAGGGATAACCGACCACCTTATCTCCGACAAGATCCTCCTTGAAGAGATCAATGGCGCAGATCTGCCGGTTTTCGTAGGTGGTGTAATAATAGATCCCTCTGTCGGTGTTGCAACAACTGGAGTATAATGTGATTTCGTACTTTCCGTTTACAACAGAACATCCCCGTTGCTGCTCGACAGATGAAAGGATATGAAAGAACTGACTGATGCTTTCGTATTCGGTCGGTTCACACACCGCATTGTTTCTGTTAAACGCAGCTCTAACAAACCTGGATGCAGAGGATAAATCACCCGGAAGACCGAAAGCGCCCATACCGGTACTGTATGCCTGTAGCGGTAAATGGGGAGCAAATTTGTTCTCAGGACGCTCCGGTGAAAGCGACATATAATTTTGAAGATTATCTCTGTGGTAGGGAAAGGGCGGATTATTCGTTAGGACATTTATGGGATTATCGTAAACCTTTAAACCATCTGACATTGGCTCCACCACGATGGAACTTTCTCTATCACTAATCATCCAGTGCAAGGGGGAGAGAGGAAGGGTACCTCTAAAGGGCTCATTTAAGATATTCGCGTTTTCCAGTAATTGACGCGCATCCATTGTGCTTTTGCATTTTCCCAGGATCCATGGAATGAGCTCAAAGGGCGTGACATTCTCTTTATCTGGGTTTGGTGAATGATAGACAGCATTTCCCGGGAAATTCAGCCCTGCAATACTTAGCCCGTGCTCGTTTGTTGCATCGTAGTACAAGGGATATCCGTCAACAACCGTAGCCATACCGATTATCGCATGGTGATTTTCAATCACCTTACCGTCTCGGAAACGAAATGGATAGTTTCGCGGTGTGATGGTCACCTCTTCGTCGTAGTGATACTCCAAGTCGAGATTTCTGCCAAAGTAATGATCATCTGTTTTATAGGATATTGCGGTACACATATTCATCAACTCCGAATACAGTATACCCAAAAATAAGCGGAGGCTGCGTTTGCAGCCTCCGAAATTTATTAGAGATTGTAGTATTTATCAAATTCCGCGGGGTGGGGGATCTTGGACATTTCGCTGCACTCAGCGCGCTTTGTCTTAATGAAGTTCTTAAGCAGCTCTTCCGGGAATACGCCACCGGCAGTCAGATAGTCATGGTCGGATTCCAGGGCATCCAGAGCAGCATCCAAAGAAGTGGGCAGACCCTTCAGCTTTGCTTTTTCTTCCTCGGGGAGGTTAAAGAGGTTCATATCATAAGGACCCCAACCGTTCTCGTGAGGATCAATCTTGTTCTTGATACCGTCAAGACCTGCCATCAAAATAGCAGCATAGCAGAAGTAGGGGTTGCAGGTTGCGTCCGGGTTGCGCAGCTCAAAACGGCGCAGATTGGGTGTCTTTGCATAGGCGGGGATGCGAATGACCGCGCTGCGGTTAGATGTCGCGTAACCGACGGTAACAGGTGCTTCAAAACCGGGAACCAGACGCATAAAGGAGTTGGTGCTGGGGTTCGTAATTGCGGAAAGGGATGCGATATGCTTCAGAAGACCGCCCATAAAGTAATGCGCGGTTTTGCTGAGGTTGGAGTAACCGTTGTCGTCGGAGAAAACAGGTTCTCCATCTTTCAGTAGCAGCATATGCACATGCATACCGTTGCCTGCTTCACCGTAAACAGGCTTAGGCATAAAGGTTGCGGACTTGCCGTGCTTGAGAGCAGTGTTGCGGATGATATACTTAATCATCATGGTCGCGTCTGCCATCTTGGACATTTCGCCCAGCTGGGGCTCGATCTCAAACTGACCGGAAGCAGAAACCTCGGGATGATGGTACTTAATTTTGATCCCCGCGTCTTCCATGTGCATACACATTTCACTGCGGCACTCATAGGTGGGATCAAAGGGCTTTGCGATGTGATAATTCTTCTGCTTGGGGACGATCACGCCCTGACCCTGGACACCGCTGTTCCAGTGTGCCTGCTCAGCATCCAGACTCATACCAATACAGTTAGGCTGAATGTCCCAGCCTACATTGTCAAACAGATAAAACTCAAACTCCGGAAGGATCAGCATCGTGTCAGCAATGCCGCTGTCACGCATATACTGTTCTGCCGCTAACACGATATTACGAGGATACTGCGCTAAAGGGCGGTTTTCGGGGTTATCAATGATCATGGCGTTGCCGGTCATGGAAAGGGTAGGGATCCGGCAGAACGGATCGATCACAGCGGTGTCCGGATCGGGGATGAACACCATGTCGCTCTTTTCCACCACGGCGTAACCATAGTTGGAAGCATCGAAGCCGATGCCGTTTTTCATAGTGTCTTCATTAAAGTTTTTTGCGGGTATGGTAACGTGGCGATATTGGCCGTTGATGTCAACCATCTTGAAATCGACCATTTGGATGTCCTGCTCACGGATGAGCTTCATTACATCCTTTACTGATTTTGCCATTGTAACACTTCCTTCCGTTATTTTTGTTTATTATAGCAAAGAAATTATTTACAGTCAATCACACATAATAAAAAAGCAGAACCCACAGTTGTGAGTTCTGCTTTTTGGGTCGGAGTGAGGGGATTCGTTTGCATTTTCGCAGGGCGAAAATAAAGGTTCCGACGCATCAAGCTGCGACGGGCAACGCTCATTCGCGTTGCATTTGATTATTCGAATCCCTACTATAAGAAAAAAGCAGAACCCGCAGTTGCGGATTCTGCTTTTTTTGGTCGGAGTGAGGGGATTCGAACCCCTGGCCTCTTGGACCCGAACCAAGCGCGATACCAAACTTCGCCACACCCCGTTAGCGCTGACCATTATATTGAAAATATCCCTGCTTGTCAAGTCTGCAGGAACATTTTGGATAGGGCATTTTCCGTACACAATGACTGTATACTGCAATGAGGTGATTTCATGAGCTACTGCATAGAATATACATCCGGTGTAAGTAAAAAATACCCAATGAAAACAAAACAAAAGATAAAAAAGCAAACCGTTATTGCGATTGTCAGTGTTGTGACCGTTGCGCTTTTATGCCTACCGGTTGTTCGGGAAAGTGTTAAGCAGCTCCTGATGCCCGGAGATCCGGTAATTACTGAAGCCGCATTCATATCAATGGTAGAGCAGTTAGGGGCAGGGGAGAGCGTCTATGACGCCGTAACGGTGTTCTGCAAGGAGATCATTCAAGGTGCGGCATCTTAGAATCCAAATCTCACCTATATTCTGTATTTACCTATGTATCGTTTTGCTTCTGTTTCCGATAAAACGGGTTATTAGCTGGATTATAGCTGCCGCCTTCCATGAACTCTGCCACGCTATCGTCATAAAATCTTGTGGTTTACAGATTGATAGGGTTCAGCTACACATAGGAGGCGCAACAATTCATACGCAAATAAGCAGCAGCAAAAAGGAACTGATCTGCGCGATTGCCGGTCCAATTGGCAGTGCGCTGTTGCTATTGTTTATTCGGGTTTGGCCGGAGCTCTCGTTTTGCGGTCTTGTGCAGTGTGTGTTCAATCTGCTGCCTATATACCCTCTTGACGGCGGACGAGCGTTACGATGTTTGGTGGAACTCATTGTCGGTAAACAACAATTGGATATTGTGATGCTTTGGGTTGACCGCATTACGCTGAGCATTATATCCATCCTCTCGGTTTATGTTTCACTACAATATGAAATCGGACTTTTACCGATCATAGTAACTACTACGTTGATCCTCAAAAGAAGAAATATAGCTTGCAAACCGCCTCATCAGCGAGTACAATAGGGGTACTTGTTTTTGATGAGGTATCACTATGACCGATTTGCTGCAAAGAGTTTATACCACCGTACAAAAGCCCGCCCGGTACACCGGCGGTGAGTATAACGAAATAAAAAAAGATCTTAAGGATATAAGAGTCCGCGTGGCGTTCTGCTTTCCGGACACCTACGAGCTGGGCATGTCCAATATTGGCATGCGCATCCTCTATGGCGTTATGAACGAAATGGAGGGTGTTTGGTGCGAGCGTGTCTTTACACCCTGGTCCGATATGCAGGAAGCAATGCAGAAGTACGACCTTCCGCTTTGGGCGCTGGAAAGCCAGGATCCTGTTAAGGATTTCGATATGATCGCATTTACCATCGGCTACGAGATGAGCTACACCAACATTCTCAATATGCTGATGCTTTCTAAGGTTCCTCTTCACGCAAAGGACAGAAAGGGTCTTAAGAACATCGTCTTTGCCGGTGGCATCTGCACCTTCAATCCTGAGCCTCTGGCAGACTATGTAGACTTTTTCTCTTTAGGTGAAGGCGAGGAGAGCACCCCGGAGATTGTCCGCTTATACGACCGCGCTAAGGCTGAGTGCTGGACAAAAGAAGCTTTCTTAGAGGCGGTTTCGAAGATTCCCGGCGTTTATGTTCCGTCCTTCTATGAACATACTTACAATGAAGACGGCACCCTCAAGGCCATTATCGCAAAAGAGGGCGCTCCTGCAACCGTTACTAAGCGCATCATCGAGAATCTGGATACAGCATATTATCCTACTAAGATGATCGTTCCCTCTACGGAAATCGTCCACGATCGGGCAAACTTAGAGGTGTTCCGTGGCTGTATTCGTGGTTGCCGCTTCTGCCAGGCTGGCTTTTCCTGCCGCCCAGTCCGTAAAAAGAGCGCTGAGGTGCTCTATAAGCAGGCTGTGGAGACCCTGACGGATTCCGGCAATAATGAAATCACGCTTTCCAGTCTTTCTACTTCCGATTACAGAGAGCTGAAAGAACTGACAGACCTGATGATCCCGTATTGCACGGATAACAAGATCAATCTTTCTGTTCCGTCTCTCAGGGCGGATAATTTCTCCCGGGAACTGATGCAGAAGCTAAAGACTCTTCGAAAGAGCGGTCTTACTTTTGCCGCAGAGGCCGGCACACAGCGGCTTCGTGATGTGATCAATAAGAATCTAACAGAAGAAGAGATCCTTACCACCTGCACGATTGCTTTCGCGGGTGGCTGGAGCAATGTAAAGCTCTACTTTATGCTCGGTCTGCCTACGGAGACGGATGAAGATGTGCTCGGCATCGCGGAACTTGTGTATAAGATCATTCAGTGCTGGAAAGAAAATGCTACCAACAAAAAGCGGGGTCTGCGCATCCATGTGGCAACTGCCTTCTTTGTTCCAAAGCCCCATACGCCTTTCCAGTGGGAGCAGCAGATCACGCCGGAGGAGTACCTGCGCAGAGCAAAGCTTCTCAAGAGTCATTTCTACTCCAAGTCCATCGAGTATAACTATCACGAGCCATTCCTGAGCCGTTTGGAGGCAGTTTTTGCAAGAGGCGACCGCAGAGTCGGCAAGGTGATTGAAGAGGCTGTAAAGCGTGGCGCCCGCCTTGACGGATGGGACGAGCATTTCTCCTACCAGGCATGGCTAGATGCATTCCAGGCCTGCGGTGTTGACCCGAACTTCTATACAGTAAGAGGTTACGCAGAAGAGGAACTGCTACCTTGGGATATGATCAATGTGGGCGTGACAAAGAAATTCCTGCTCCGGGAAAAGCACCTTGCATATGAGGGTAAAGTCACCCCCGATTGCCGACATGGATGCAGCGGATGCGGTGCGGACAAGCTGCTGCAGGAGGTAAAGTGCGATGAATAGATTGTTATTCAAAAAGAGCGGTAATGCTATTTGGATATCCCATCTTGACCTGATGCGCCTGTTTCAAAGAGCGTTTCGCCGGGCAGGATTACCCCTGACACATACCCAGGGTTTCAATCCCCGCCCGTCTGTTTCGATCGCGCTTCCGCTGTCTGTTGGTGTTTCCAGCGATTGCGAATTGCTGGACTTCTCCATTGATGGTGTGGAGGTACCTTGTGATGAGATCAAGCGCAGACTAAACGAAAGCTTAACTGACGGAATCGAGGTGCTTGAAGTCTATCAAAACGGCAGAAAGATCCGTGACTTAACCCATCTGCACACGATCGTAACAATGGAATATGATAATGGTATCCCGGAAGGCGCGGTAGCAGCGGTGCAGGCGCCTTATGAGAGAGAAACGCTTATTGTACCCAAGAAAACAAAAAGCGGCGTGCAGGACCAGGATATTGTTTCGATGATTAAGGAGCTTAAGGTAACCGAGGCAGGGGAGAAGGAGATCAAACTGGATGCGATTGTTTGCTGCCAGAATCCTACCCTAAACCCCATGCAGCTTCCTTTGGCAGTGACGATGCATACGCCGGAGTTTGCACCGGATTTCTCTAGATGCTGTCGAATTGAGATCTATGACAAGCAAGGAAATGTTTTTAGGTAAGGAGAATAACCATGGAAGTGAATCCTAATGTAATTTTGGAAGAGTGCCCCATCTGCAGAGGCAGCGGCTATCTCGTCCACGAGGGCGGCTGGAATGTACAGGTTGAATGCTGCGATTGCAGTGCCCATACTGTGTATGTAGAATACAACAATGACGCAGAAAAAGCAGACGCAGAGCGCCAGGTTACGATGCTTTGGAACATGGGCAAAGTCATCAAATCTGAGGCCGGAGAATAAATTTCAAAAAAAGTAAAAATAATGCTTGCATTTTTCGTCGGAGTGTGTTAGTATACTTTGGCAGTCAAAAATGCAAGCAAACATCCGGGTGTGGCGAAGTTTGGTATCGCGCTTGAATGGGGTT
>JAZSAB010000020.1:0-8702 GCA_045601675.1 Faecousia sp. | reverse complement strand
AATATATAAAAACAGGGGCCGGGCCAAGACCCCCCCCTCCTGGAATATATTCATAGAACCCCCGGAGCGGTTGCTCCGTGGGTTGTTTCATTTCTTAAGCCTTTTTTCAAGGGTCGATACGGCGTAGGCGGATTCGTAGATCCGCAGCATGCCGAACTCCACCGTCACCACATAGGATTTGGGAAGATCGTCGCAGGAGATCACGCAGCCCTCCTCCTGGGCACGGCGCAAGAATTCTCTGGTCCGCTTGGAGGTGGTGGTGTTGTCCATATCGAAGATGCCCACCACCGAAGAGGTACGCACAGACATATCGTTTCCAATGGGTAGATACATTTCATTCTCCCTTGATGCTCTGCCACTGGGCGACGGCCAATTGGTCGCAGCGGTTGTTCTTTGGGTTATCCGCGTGACCCTTGACCCAGTGATAACGCAGGGTATGGATATGTGTCAGTTCCAAAAGTATTTCCCAAAGGTCCGGGTTCAGGGCAGGCTTTTTGTCCGCCTTGCGCCAGCCGTTTTTCTTCCAGCCTTCCGCCCAGCCTTTTTCAAGACCGTCAATGACATACTTACTGTCGGAGTAAAGCTCCACGATGCAGGGCTCTTTCAGCGCCTGCAGGCCCTTTATCACGGCAGTCAGCTCCATCCGGTTATTGGTGGTGCTTTCTTCGCCGCCGGAAAATTCCTTCTCCGCGCCCTTATACTCCAAGATCGCGCCCCAACCGCCGGGACCGGGATTGCCGGAGCAAGCCCCGTCGGTATACAGCGTCACGGTTTTCAAGTCTCTTCCTCCTCGGCGATGGTCTCCACACGCTCCAGGGACACCAGCCGGTTACCCTCTTCGATGCGCATAATGATAACGCCCTGGACATCTCGCTTATAGATATTAATGGATGCCGCGGGCACACGGATGATCACGCCGCCGTTTTCGATGAGCATAACATCGTCGGTCTCTCCCACCACACGGCAGCCGGCGACCTTACCGGTCTTGGGCGTGATGTTGTAGTTCTTAAGACCCTTACCGCCACGGCTCTGGGGGATCTTCTCGCCTTCGGGACCGGTACGCAGGTACTCGGGCAGCTCCGTGCGTTTGCCGTAACCGTTTTCGGTGACGGTCAGCAGGGTCTTGCCCTCCTCCGCCTTCTCCGCACCGATGACATAGTCGTCCGCGCTCAGCAGGATGCCCCGGACGCCGGCCGCGTCACGACCCATGGGACGGGCATCGTTTTCATTGAAGCAGATAGCCATACCGTCAGCGGTGGCAAGGATGATATTATCGTCGCCGTTGGTGCGGATCACATTGATGAGCTGGTCGCCCTCGTCCAGGGTGATAGCACGGATGCCGGTCTTGCGGCGGGTATTCAGCGCGATGAAGGGAATACGCTTGACCGTACCCTTCCGGGTAACCATCATCAGATACTCGTGCTCGTGGAACTGGCGGGTAATGACCATTGCGGTGACGGTCTCGTCCTGCTCCAGGGGCAGAATGTTTACCATAGCGGTGCCACGGGCGGTCCGTCCTGCCTCGGGGATCTGATAGCCCTTGCGGTGATGGACGCGGCCCTTATCCGTAAAGAACAGAATATGATCGTGGGTAGAGGCAACATTGAGGGACTTTACATAGTCCTCTTCCTTCAGATTCTGTGCGTTGACACCTCTGCCGCCACGGCTCTGAGTCCGGTAGGTATCCACGGGCATACGCTTGACATAGCCCTGCCTGGAAATGGTGATGACGCACTGCTCCTCTTCGATCAGATCCTCGATGTCGATCTCGTCCTCGATGTCCTGGATCTCGGTCTTACGCTCGTCGCCGAACTTGTCCCGGATGGCAACCAGCTCCTCCCGGAGCACAGCCTGGAGCTTTTCGGGGTTTGCAAGAAGATCATTATAATATGCGATTTTCTCCTGCAGCTCGTTGTACTCGTTCTGCAGCTTCTCCCGGTCAAGACCCTGGAGGGCTTTCAGGCGCATATCCAGGATCGCCTGGGCCTGGACTTCGCTGAGTCCGAAACGCTCCATGAGCTTTTCTCTCGCGTCGTCGTAGGCAGAGCGGATGATCCGGATGACCTCGTCGATGTTATCCTGGGCAATGAGCAAGCCTTCCAGCAGGTGGGCGCGCTCCTGGGCCTTCTTAAGGTCGTAACGGGTGCGGCGGGTCAGCACTTCCATCTGGAAGGAGAGGTATTCGTCGATGATCTGCCGCAAGCTGAGGATCTTCGGCTGCTTCTGGTCGTCAACCAGCGCCAGCATAATGATGCCGAAGCTACTTTGCAGAGCGGTCTGCTTAAACAGGTTATTGAGGACCACCTGGGGATTTGCGTCCTTTTTCAGCTCGATGACCATACGCATACCGTTGCGGTCGGTCTCGTCACGCAGGTCGCTGATGCCCTCCAGGCGCTTGTCCTTGACCTGCTCGGCAATGGTCTTTATGAGCTGGCGCTTATTGACCTGGTAGGGAAGCTCGGTGACGATGATGCGCATACGGTCCTTGCCGAACTCCTCGAACTCGGTGCGGGCGCGGACCACCACCTTGCCACGACCGGTGGCGTAGGCGGCGCGGATGCCACTGCGACCCATGATGATACCGCCGGTAGGGAAGTCCGGACCGGAGATATGCTCCATCAGGTCAACCATAGTGATCTCGGGATCGTCGATGACCGCCACGCAGGCATTAATGACCTCGGTCAGGTTGTGAGGGGGAATGTTGGTAGCCATACCAACGGCGATGCCGGAGGAGCCGTGTACCAAGAGGTTGGGGAAACGGCTGGGAAGCACCCGGGGCTCTTTCCGGGACTCGTCGAAGTTGGGATCCCAGTTGACGGTATCCTTGTCGATATCCCGGAGCATCTCGTTGGTGAGCTTCGACATTCTCGCCTCGGTGTAACGGTAAGCGGCCGGGGGGTCGCCATCCACGGAACCGAAGTTGCCGTGTCCGTCCACCAGCATATAGCGCATGGAGAAATTCTGCGCCAGACGCACCATGGCGTCGTAGACAGATGCGTCACCGTGGGGATGGTACTTACCAAGCACATCACCGACACAGGTGGCGGATTTCTTAAAGGGTTTATCGGAAGTCAGACCGCTTTCATACATGGTGTAGAGGATGCGGCGGTGGACCGGCTTCAGACCGTCCCGGACGTCGGGAAGGGCGCGGCCCACGATGACGCTCATGGCATACTCAATGTAAGAGCGCTCCATTTCGTCCACCAGGTTGGACTGGGTGATCGCCTGATCCGGGAACAGAATGTCTTCCGGTTTGTAATCACGGTTATGCTTTGCCAAAAAGGACACCTCCAAAGAATTGACAATTGACAGTTGACAATTGACAATTTTGTTGTCATTGCGTGCCAGTGCAAACACTGGTGTGGCAATCTAATATAAAAAGCTTTTTTCAGTAAAATGAACACAATAACAGAAAATGTCCCATTAAAAGATCATTGTCCATTGTCAATTGTCCATTGTCCATTAACATAGACATTTTAGATGTCTATGTTGATGGCGTATTTTGCGTTACGCTCGATCCATTCCTTACGGGGCTCCACCTGCTCGCCCATGAGCACGGTAAAGATCTCGTCGGCCTTCCGGGCATCGTCCAGGGTGATCCGGCGCAGGGTCCGCTTTTCCGGATCCATGGTGGTCTCCCACAGCTCATGGGGGTCCATCTCACCAAGACCCTTGAACCGGTTGATCTCCACCTTTGCATTACTCTCACCCCGCAGCTCCGCGGAGATCAGATCTCTCTGCTCATCGGAGTAGGCAACTCTTTCCGTCTTGCCTCTCTTGAGCTTATACAGAGGGGGCACGGCGGAGTAAACATAGCCGTTTTCAATGAGGGGACGCATATAACGGAAGAAGAATGTCAAAAGTAAGGTACGGATATGGGCGCCGTCCACGTCCGCATCGGACATAATGATGATCTTGTGGTAGCGGAGTTTTTCGATGTCGAAGTCCTCGCCAATGCCGGCGCCCAGGGCGACGATCAGGGGATAGAGCTTGTCGTTTCCATAGATCTTATCGGCTCTTGCCTTCTCGACGTTCAGCATCTTGCCCCACATAGCCAAAATCGCCTGGAAGCGGGAATCTCTGCCCTGGATGGCAGAGCCAGCCGCAGAGTCACCCCCGACGATGTAAATTTCGCAAAGACCGGGGTCCCGCTCGTTGCAGTCCTGGAGCTTATCGGGCATCTGTCCGGATTCCAGACCGGTCTTCCGGCGGACGGACTCTCTTGCCTTCCGGGCGGCTTCTCTTGCCCGGTTTGCCATCATAGCCTTCTCAAGAATGATCTTGGCGGTGGCGGGATGCTCCTCAAAGTAGGTAGCCAGCTCCTCGTTTACGATCTGATCCACCATGGTGCGGATATAAGCGTTACCAAGCTTTGCCTTGGTCTGACCCTCGAACTGGGCGTCCGTCAGCTTTACGGAAATGATGGCGGTAATGCCCTCGCGGCAGTCCTCGCCGGAGACCTTGTCGTCGCCCTTGATGATGCCGTTCTTTGCACCGTAGTTATTGAGCACACGGGTCAGTGCGGTCTTAAAGCCTGTCTCGTGCATGCCGCCCTCGGGGGTGCGGACATCGTTTGCAAAGGACTGGAGGGACTCGTTATAGCCGTCGTTATACTGAATGGCGATCTCCGCGCTTGCGTCGCCCTTGGAGCCGGACATATAGATCACGTCATTATGGATGGCGGTCTTATGGCGGTTGGTGTAGGTGACGAATTCCCGGATACCGCCCTCATAACACATAGTGTCCGTAAGGATCTCGTCATTACGGGCATCGGTGATGGTGATAGAAAGACCTGCGTTCAGGAACGCCTCCTCCCGCATACGGTCGTGGAGGACATCGTAGCTGTAAATGACGTCATCGAACATTTCCGGATCGGGCTGGAAGGTGACCTCGGTACCGGTTTTTTCTGTCTTTCCAACAATGGTCATCTCCTGGGTGATGTGTCCCCGGGAGAATTTCATCTCATAGATGTTGCCGTTTTTATAGACCCGGGCAGTGAGCCACTGGGAAAGAGCGTTGACAACGGAGGCGCCCACACCGTGGAGACCGCCGGAGACCTTATATCCGCCACCGCCGAACTTACCGCCGGCGTGGAGCACTGTGAAGACGACCTCCAGCGCCGGCTTTCCGGTCTGCTGCTGGATGTCCACGGGGATGCCGCGACCGTCGTCGGTAACGGTGATGGAGTTACCGGGGTTAATGGTCACGGTGATATGCTTACAGTAGCCTGCCAGCGCCTCGTCGATGGAGTTATCCACGATCTCGTACACCAGGTGGTGCAGACCCGAGGAGGAGGTGGAGCCGATATACATACCGGGGCGCTTGCGCACTGCCTCCAGGCCTTCCAGAACCTGGATCTGCTCCGCGCCGTATTCCTGTAATACCTTTGTTTCGTCAGACATAAAAAAGTCCTCCTGACTTTTTAATTGAGAATTGACAATTGACAATGGACAATTATGGGGTAACTACCATTGACAATTCTCGTAGGGGCAGGTCTTGACCTGCCCTTGCCCCCTCGCTGCGGGGGCTGTCTGCATCAGCAGACTGGGGGGAGTGTACTCCTTATGACAGAACACTCCCTCCGTCTTTGCCTTACGGCAAATCCACCTCCCTCAAAGAGGGAGGATATTTATATAACAGTTCCTTTTTCAATGTGGATGGTTTTTCCAAGTGTAGTAAATTTGCCCGGTTCACAGCAGGTAATGAACACCTGACCGTCGGTGATCTGATTGAGGACGAAGTCCTGCCGCTGGGGGTCCAGCTCCGAAAGCACATCGTCAAGAAGCAGCACCGGGATCTCGCCGCTCTCTTTTTCCATCAGCTTTCTTTGGGCAAGCTTTAAGCTGATGGCGGCGGTCCGGACCTGACCTTGAGAGCCGAAGGACTTTAGGGACAGACCGGAAAGGGTCACATCAAAATCGTCCTTATGGGGACCGGTGAGGCACTGGGCGCTTTCTAACTCCGCCCGGCTGTGGCTCTCCAAATGCTCCCAAAGCTGCTCCTGCAAGGTAGCCACCGGGGCAAAGGGGTCGGTGACCGTGGATACGGTCTTATACTGCAGGTCAAATTCTTCCTTGCCGCCGGAGAAATGATTATGGTACTCTTTTGCCTCCCGGCACAGACCCTCGTAGAACCTTGCCCGGTAGGAGATCAGCAAGCTACCAAGTTGACATAACTTTGTATTATACTCCGGTAGGATATCCAAAATCGCCGGATTTTCAAACCTGCTTTTGAGGATTTGTGTCTTCTGCTCAATGACTCTTTGGTACTGGCTTAGTGCCGCCTCATAGTTGGGTCGAAGTTGACATAAAACATTGTCACCCATCCGCCGGCGGCTACTTGCGCCGGTCTTTAAGACCATCAGATCCTCCGGGCAGAAAAGCACGGTCTGCAGGACGCCGTTAATGTCCGCAGTGGTCTTTTTCTTCACGCCGTTGCGGTAAAGCTGACGGGGCTTATGACCGCCGAAGAGCACCCAGCGCAGGGTTTGATTGCGCTCCTGGGAGAAAACGCCGCCCTCCATTTGGGCATAGTCCTCCCCTAAATAAAGAAGCTCGCTACTCTTTTGGGTACGGAAGCTCCGCCCGCTTCCCAAAAACGCGATAGCTTCCAAAAGATTTGTCTTTCCCTGGGCGTTATCGCCCACCAAAAGGTTGACGCCGCTGTCGAATTCTAAGGAAAGAGACCGATAATTCCGGTAATTTTCCAGTGAAAGATTATTGAGGTTCATGGATACAAATGAGGTATTCTACGCCGTCAAAGCCCACCCGGTCGCCGGGATAGAGCTTTTTACCGCGCATGGTGCAAACTTCGCCGTTGACGGTGACAAGACCTTCCTGGATCACGGCTTTTCCCTCGCCGCCGGTCTCCACCGCATTTGCGTATTTTAAGGCAGCTTCTAACTTAATAAACTCCGTGCCGATGCAAACCGGCACCGCGCTGTCCTTCTTCTTAACAGTAACTTTCATATTAACTCCAATTAGTTGGTCTTGATTCTTACAGGCAGGACCATGTAGGAATAGTCAAGCTTTTCGTCCACAGGGGTCATCACGATGGGAGAAAGACCGTTGGTCAGCTCCAGCGTGACCTCCTCACTGGGAATCGCCCGGAGGGCATCGATGAGGTAACGGACATTGAAGCCGATCTCCAGCTCCTTGCCGTCGCCGGCGATGCTGCAGCGGTCTTCCGCCGCACCGATGGTGGTGTTGGTCCGCAGCTGCAGAATATTGTCGGAGAAAATGCAGCGCACAGGGCTCTTCTGCTTTTCGGATACGATCAGACCCACACGCTCGATGGAAGAGGAAAGCTCTCCAACATTTGCAACCAGCTTAATGGGGCTATTTGTGGGAACGACCTTCTTCCAATCTAAGAAATCGCCCTCCAGCAGACGGCAGATGATGGTGGCGTCGCCGATAGAGAAGAGAATGTGGCGGCTGCCCAGAGTGAAAGCAACCTCTTCATCCTCCTGCAGGATCTTCTCCACTTCCTTAAGACCCTGGGCAGGCACAACGAAGCTCAGGTGAGCACCGGTGGACTCTTCGGTGTGGTAGGTCCGTCTTGCCAGGCGGAAGCCGTCCACGGCAATGGCGGAAATCTTATCATCCTCCACCTCAAACTTGACGCCGGTGTGGATGGGTCTGCCCTGGTTTTCAGAAACCGCGAAGATGGTGCCGGAGATCAGCTCCTTCATATTCTTCTGGGGAATACGCACACTGCGTCCGTCGCCTACATCGGGAAGCTCAGGATAATCTCTTGCGCTCTCCGCGGAAATGGTAAAGGAGGCGTAACCGGCGCGGATGGAAACCTTGAAGTTTTCGTCTACCACAACGGTAACGGGACCCTCGGGCAGCCGGCGGATGATATCGCCGAACAGTCTTGCGGGCAGGATGCAGCAGCCGGCATCGGTAACCTCCGCGTCAATGCGGTAGGTGATGGCGGTTTCCATATTGTAGCCGGTAAGGCTTAATCCGTCTTCTGCCTTGCAGAGGATGCCCTCAATGGCAGAAAGAGCGCTCTTGGTGGCAACGGTACGGCCGGTGATGTTAAGACCGGTCACAAGCATATTTTTTTCACAGGTAAAACGCATGAGAAAAAACCTTCTTTCCTGTTATTTATAAAAATATAAATAAATAAATATTTTTAGGTAGTAGAAATAGTAGTAGAGAAAACTTATGTGGAAAACCGGGAAAAGCCTTAGAGGCGCAGAAACTTTTTTTCAACAACCCCATTGGGAGATTTTAAAAGCTTTTCAACAGGACGATGTTGCGTTAAAATAAGAAATTTTTTTCCACAAAAATTCTATCCACATTCCACAGGTGATTGTGGAAACTTTTACAGGCAGGAATTGATGTTTGCGGTGATGTCCCGGATGTGGTTCTGAAGACCGGTGTCGCCGTCTTTCAACGCGGTCTCCACTTTGCGGATGGAGTAGATAACGGTGGAGTGGTCTTTGTTCACTTCCTTGCCGATCTCCGGGGTGGAGAGGTTGGTAAGCTTACGGATCAGATAGATGGCTACCTGCCGGGCCTCTGCCGTACCCTTGTTCTTCAGCGTGCCCCGGAGGGTGCTTTCGTCGATGGAGTAGAACTTGCAGACCTGGCTGATGATCAGACCGGGGGTGGGCAGGGAGCTTCCCTCGCTGGTGAACATATCGGTGATGACCCGGGAGATATTGGGAATGTCCAGGGGCATATTACTGAGAT
>JAZSAB010000019.1:0-9921 GCA_045601675.1 Faecousia sp. | reverse complement strand
ACATGGCTACGATCCGACTTGCTTTTTCAGAGCGCTGGCGCACTGATCAATGGTTTCGGTGCGATTGTGCAGGTAGTATACCTGGCCTCCCCGTTCCACTTCCCGGCGGATGGCATCGTCGATGATGGCATTGTTATGCTCCATGACAAAGGTCTGAACCGGGTAACGGTCGGCAGGTGGCTCCTCTATTGTGGACATATCCCGAATACCCGACAGTGCCATGTTCAGTGTTCGGGGAATGGGAGTTGCAGACAATGTCAAAACGTCAACGCCCTTTGCTATTTCCTTTAAGCGCTCTTTGTGACTGACACCAAACCGCTGCTCTTCGTCCACGATGAGAAGACCCAGATCCTTGAATTCCACAGTCTTTTGCAGCAGCTTGTGGGTGCCGATGATTAAGTCCACCTGACCGCTGCGCAGGTTCTGCAATGTCTTTTTCTGTTGGGTGGGAGTGCGGAAACGGCTGAGAACATCGATGTTTACGGGGAATCCCCGGAAACGGGCATGGGCCGTTTGATAATGCTGCTGGGCAAGAACGGTGGTGGGCACCAAAATTGCCACCTGCTTGCCGTCCATAATGGCCTTCATAGCGCTGCGGAGCGCAACCTCGGTCTTGCCGAAACCTACGTCGCCGCAAAGCAGGCGGTCCATAGGGGTAGGGGACTCCATATCGTTTTTGATCTCCGCGATGCACCGCAGCTGATCATCAGTCTCGGGGTAGGGGAAATTGTCCTCAAATTCCTTCTGCCAGGGAGAGTCTGCGGAGAATGCGTAGCCTTCCTGGCGTCTGCGGGCGGCATAAAGGGCAATGAGGTCCTTTGCCATATCCTTGGCGGCGGATCTCGCCCGGGTCTTGGTCTTCTGCCATGTGTCCGTGCCAATCTTATTAAGGCGGACATTTCCGTCATCACTGCCGCCGCCAATGTATTTGCTCACCATATCCAGGTGGGTGGCGGGTACAAACAGCGTGTCGCTGCCCTGGTAGGCGATCTTTACATAGTCCTTGATAGCGCCGTCTACCCGGATCTGCTCCATCGCCACGAAACGACCGATGCCGTAGTTTTCGTGGACCACCAGATCACCGGGGGACAGGTCGGTAAAGGAATTCAGTTTTTGTCGGTTGGTAGTGGCTTTTTTCTTCGGCTTTCTGGGCTCACCTTTTGCGATCAACTGACCCTCCGTAAGCACCGCCAGCTTTGCACTGGGGTACTCCATACCGTAGGGCAGTGTGCCGTCGCTGATGAGGATCTGCCCGGGCTGGGGCATGGTGGTCAGAGGGATGCACAGATAGGACTTTACGCCCTTTTCGGTGAGAAGCTCCTGCATAATCTCCGCCCGTCTGCGGCTGCCGCAGAGCACCAGGGAGGAAAACTCCATTTTCTTATAGTGCTGCAGATCCGATACGGCGGTATCCGGGCTGCCTCCATAGCCGGGCAGCTGCTTTGCCATCAGGGGGAACAGATGCTTGGGAGGACATTCTTCCGGGTATGCGCTGCCACCAAAGGCGTCCATATAGACCACGGCTTTTTTGGAGAGGTAGTCGCAGAAATCCTCCCACTGCCAGTAAAAGTCGCAAAGCTCGCCTGCCACCGTACCGCTCTCCAGCAGACTATCCAGCAGCAGTCCCAACTCTTTGGTCCTTGTGCGGGCGCTGCGGTTTACGGACGCATGTTCGCAAACTACTACGGCTGCGTTGTGGGGAATGTAGCTTGCCGCGGTGGTAAATTCCGGATAAATAAGCGCCATATACCTGTCGGAAGACACGGTATGGGCGGTGTTTTCATAACTTTCAAGGTCTTTTCGGAGGGTAGAAAGGAGCGCTTCGTTAGGCATTTTTCTGCGCATTTGCCGGGCAATAAGTCCATGGATATCCTCGCAAAGACCGGTGATCCCGCCGCTGTGAAGACCGGGCTGAACCTCGGAAACGGGCAGAACGGTGACGGATTTTACATTCTCCGTACGGCGCTGGGTGTCGGAAGCGAAATAGCCCAGAACATCCAGCTCGTCTCCAAAGAACTCGCAGCGTACAGGCATCTCCTCACCGGGGGAAAAAATATCCAAAATACCGCCGCGGAGGGCAAACTGACCGGGTCCTTCCACCATGCTGCACCGGCTGTATCCTGCGCCGGTCAATCGGCGGAGAAGATCCTCCAAGGGATATTCCTTGCCAACTTCCAGGCAGAACGCGGCGCCAAGCAATGTTTCCGGCGGGATCGTACGCAGACTCAGCGCGTCCCAGGACATGACCTGCAGCCGGGTCTTGCCGGTATGCAAATTGTATAGCTGACGCAAACGCTCCTGCTGCCATACCTTGGAGACCGCGGCGTTATCGTGGAGAATCAGCTCCCGGGTGGGAAGGTTCGGCACAGCGCAGCCGCAGAAGGAAGCCAGCTCTTCCTGGGTTCTCTTTGCGCTTAAGTCATCCGGGCACACAACCACCAAAGGCCGGTCTGCATCCTGAAGCAGGCCGGCGATCATATGGCTGCGGTTTATCTGTCCGATGCCGGTGACGGCAGCGCACTGGCTGTCCCTCACCGCTTGGGAAAGGGCATCGTATTGCGGGATGGCGCGCAGAGCTTCCAGGAGCATTCTCATAAAATACCTCGCAAAATTTTTCGTTCCACGTGAGAAAGCGGAAAGGGGGAAAATGACCCCCCTTTCCGTGTTTTAAGACAAATATTTACATTTAGGGACGGCTTCCGTTAAACCGGTTTGCCGATTCGTAGACACCCTTATCCATAATGCAGAGGGCAGCGTCTCCGGCGCGCTTCAATGCGACACCCAGATCCTTTTCCTCTTGCTGCGTAAAGTTCGAAAGAACCCAATCCGCAAGATCCTGCTGGGGATTTTCCTTGGCGCCACACCCGATCTTTACACGGGGGAACTCCTGGCTGCCCAGCTCGGAAATAATGGATTTGATGCCGTTGTGCCCGCCTGCAGAACCGTCTGCCCGGATACGCAGCCTTCCGGGAGGAAGGGAAATATCGTCGAACATCACGATGATCCGCTGAGGCGGAATATTAAAGTAGGCGGATAGCTGCAGCACAGAGCGCCCGGACAAATTCATATAGGTCTGGGGCTTGAGAAGATAGAGCTTCTTGCCACCGTAGGTGGTCTGCCCGTAAAGACCCTGAAACTTACCTTTGTCGATCTTGCAGCCTAAGGAGTCCGCAAGAATCTCTATGGCGCGAAAGCCGCAATTATGCCGGGTGTTTGCGTACTGCTGACCGGGATTACCCAGTCCCACGATCAGCCAGGCGTCTTTTCCTCTACCAAACACAGCTTAGAACAGGTCAGCGATAGAGGTGCCGCCGTGAACGTGAGAGATTGCACGGGCGAAGATGGGAGCAACGTCCAATTGCTTAATCTTGTCGCAGGGCATATCCTCGGGCAGGGGAATGGTGTTATGAACGACCATCTCGGTAATGGGACTGTCCTGAATGCGCTGGAAAGCGGGACCGGACAGAACGCCGTGGGTAGCGCAGGCGTAAACAGCCTTAGCACCGCCGATTTCCACCAGAGCCTTTGCAGCGTTGCACAGAGAACCGGCGGTATCGACCATATCGTCAAACAGGATGCAGGTCTTACCCTTAACATCACCGATAACATTCTTAACCTCGCAGACATTGGCCTTCTGACGGCGCTTGTCCACGATTGCCAGACCCATATGGACCTTAGCGGCAAAGGCACGGGCGCGGGCCACGGAGCCAACGTCGGGAGAGACCACCACGAACTCGTCGTGGTTGTACTGATCCTCGGGGAACTTTTCCAAGTAGTACTTAACGAAAGTGGGGTTGCCCAGCAGGTGATCCACAGGGATATCGAAGAAGCCCTGAATCTGTGCTGCGTGCAGGTCCATAGTCAGGATGCGGTCAGCACCGGCTGCGGTGAGCATATTGGCTACCAGCTTAGCGGAGATGGGATCGCGGCTCTTTGCCTTGCGGTCCTGGCGAGCGTAGCCGAAGTAGGGGATGACTGCGGTGATACGGCCGGCGGATGCGCGGCGGCATGCGTCGATCATAACAAGCAGTTCCATCAGGTGATCGTTGACAGGCTTGCAGGTGGACTGAATCAGGAAGACGTCAGCGCCACGGACGGTCTCTTCCAGAGATACGGAAACTTCGCCGTCGGAGAAGGTCTTTACAACGCCCTTGCCCATTTCCAGGCCCAGGCATTCGCAAACGGTCTTTGCAAATTCGGGGTTGGAGTTGCCACAGAAAATCTTAATGTTTTCACCGTACGCAATCATCGAAAATACCTCACTTCAATCTATTTCTGCCCGTAAATTCACATTATGGGCCATTCTGGAAAATATTATAGCACCCCTGCCTCTTAAATTCAACAACATTACGCAACAAATAGCAACAAAAAACTTACAAATTTTGCCGTGCACTTTCGGCAAACCGACCATAGACTACGGGGCAGCTATTTTTTCGAATGGATTTCCTCTTGTGAAACGGTGCGCAATGTGGTATAATATAGCGAAGAATTTTGAAAGGAAGAGGATCATGAACGATACGATCCATATCCGTGGAGCCAGAGAAAATAATCTCCAAAATATCGATCTTACCATTCCGAGAGACAAGCTTGTGGTCTTCACAGGTCTGTCCGGCTCCGGTAAATCCAGCCTGGCGTTTGATACCATTTACGCAGAGGGTCAGCGCCGGTATGTAGAGAGTCTCAGCTCCTATGCCAGACAGTTTTTGGGGCAGATGGACAAACCTGATGTGGATGCCATCGACGGTCTGTCTCCCGCAATTTCCATCGACCAGAAAACCACCTCCAAGAACCCTCGTTCCACCGTCGGTACTGTAACGGAGATCTACGATTATCTGCGTCTTCTTTGGGCGCGGGTCGGTGTTCCTCATTGTCCCAAATGCGGCAAGGAGATCAGCCGTCAGACCGTGGATCAGATCGTGGACCGGGTACTGGGTCTGGGGGAGGGAACCCGCTTTTTGGTGCTTTCTCCCATTATCCGCGGAAAAAAGGGCGAGCATCAAAAGGTCTTTGATGATGCCCGGAAATCCGGCTTTGCCCGTGTGCGGGTAGACGGTATTCTCTACGATCTTTCCGAGGAGATCTCCTGCGAAAAGAATAAGAAGCATACCATCGAGCTGGTGGTGGACCGGCTTGTGATCCGGGACGGTCAGCGCCGCCGCATTGCCGACTCCATTGAGACTGCCTGCAGCCATTCCGGCGGCTTGGTAGTGATCAGCTTGCCTGACAGCAAAGAGGAGCTGAGTTTCTCTCAGAACTATGCCTGCGACGATTGCGGCATCAGCCTTTCCGAGCTGGAGCCCCGGATGTTCTCCTTCAATAATCCCGCCGGCGCCTGCCCGGATTGTACAGGCCTTGGCTTCCGGCTTGTGGCGGATGAGGATCTCGTGATCCCTGATAAGGATAAGTCCATTTTCGACGGCGCCATCCAGGTCTCTGGCTGGAGCAACGCCCGTACCGATTCTATCTTCCGTATGTACTTTGAGGCTCTTGCCCAAAAGTATCGCTTTTCCCTCACCGAGCCGGTGAAGACCCTCTCCAAAGAGGCTATGGATGTGATCCTATACGGCACCAAGGGCGAGAAGCTTCGTATGACCTACAACCGCGGTAACGGCATGGGTGTGCTGGAGCAGCCTTTTGAGGGCATCCTCAATAACATCTCCCGCCGCTATAAGGAAACCCAGTCCGATTATGCCCGGAAAGAGCTGGAAGAATGTATGTCCACAGCACCCTGTCCCGCTTGTGGCGGCGACCGCCTTTCCGCCATCGCAAGAGCTGTCACCGTAGGCGGTATCGGCATTATGGACTTCTGCCGTATGAGCATCGGAAACGCCCTTTCCTTTATGGAAAATCTTCAGCTTGAGGGCAATATGGCCATTGTCGCGGAGCAGATCGTCCGGGAGATCAAGTCCCGCCTGCGCTTTTTGATGGATGTGGGCCTGCAGTATCTGTCCCTCTCCCGGGCGGCAGGCACGCTCTCCGGCGGTGGGAGCCAGCGCATCCGTCTGGCGACCCAGATCGGCTCTTCCCTTATGGGTGTTCTTTATATCCTGGACGAACCGTCTATCGGTTTGCACCAGAGGGATAACGATAAGCTGTTGGTAACCCTAAAGCGTCTGCGTGACCTTGGAAATACCCTTATTGTGGTAGAACACGATGAGGACACCATGCGTGCGGCGGACTATATTGTGGATGTGGGTCCCGGAGCGGGCAGCCACGGCGGCAAGATCGTGGCAGCGGGATCTCTGGAGGATGTGATCAATACCCCCGAATCCATAACCGGTCAGTACCTGTCCGGATTCAAGAAAATCCCTGTTCCCTCAGCAAGAAGAGCAGGAAACGGCAAATTCCTGGAGGTCCGGGGAGCGGCGGAAAATAACCTGAAAAATATCGATGTTTCCATCCCTCTCGGCACCCTCACTTGCGTGACCGGTGTCTCTGGCTCAGGGAAATCCAGCCTCGTAAACGAGGTGCTCAACAAGACCCTTTTGGGCAAATTAAACCACGCCCGCACCCGTCCCGGCGCCTGTAAATGCGTATGTGGAATGGAGCATTTGGACAAGGTGATCGACATTGATCAGAGCCCCATCGGTCGCACGCCCCGTTCCAATCCCGCCACTTACACGGGTCTTTTTAACGATATTCGCGACCTGTTTGCCTCCACCGCAGATGCTAAAATGCGCGGCTACGGACCGGGAAGATTCTCCTTTAATGTTAAGGGAGGACGGTGCGAGGCCTGCAGCGGCGACGGCTTGGTGAAGATCGAAATGCACTTCCTTGCAGACGTTTATGTACCCTGCGAGGTCTGCCGTGGTCAGCGCTATAACCGGGAAACTCTGGAGGTCCAGTACAAGGGAAAGAACATTGCCCAGGTGCTGGATATGCGCGCTGAGGAGGCGGTGGAGTTCTTCGAGAACCTGCCGAAGATCCGCCGCAAGGCAAAGACCCTGGTGGATGTGGGACTTGGTTATGTGAAGTTAGGTCAGTCCAGCACCACACTTTCCGGTGGTGAGGCCCAGCGCGTGAAGCTGGCAACTGAGCTTGCAAGAGTCTCTACCGGACGGACGATCTATATTCTGGACGAACCCACCACAGGTCTGCACGCTGCGGATGTGCATAAGCTCATCGAGGTGCTGCAGCAGTTGGTGGACGCGGGAAATACTGTGCTTGTCATCGAACACAACTTAGATGTGATCAAGACCGCGGACTATGTGATAGATCTTGGCCCCGAGGGAGGAGATATGGGTGGCACGCTGGTTGCCTGCGGAACACCGGAAGAGATTGCGGCAGTAGAAGAAAGTTATACCGGCAAGTATCTCAAACAGTATTTGGAAAAATAAAAAACTTCCGGTCTGCGATATCGCGGACCGGAAGCGGTACATATTAAAATCAGAGGCTGTAGACCTCCACCGGGAGCACATCGGAAAGCTCCACAAGGGCGTGATCATTTCCGCCTGCGTAGTCGGAAAGCTTAACAGCGGGGGTTCGTACAGTGTCTTTTGATGACGGACGGATAGCGATGCTCATCGTGACCTTTGTTCCGCCGCTCTTGCCTCTCGTTACCAGCACGGTGCCACCGTGAACGGCAGCAGCGGCGCGGACCAGGGAAAGACCCAAACCGATGCCGAATCTTCCGTCCTCAATGCCGGGTTGTCGCTGATAGCGATTGAAGAGAGTACTGTACAGATCCTCGGAAATGCCGTCGCCGCTATCTTCTACAGTGAGCAGAACGGAGCTGCCTTTTTTTGCTGCGGTGACAGTGATCTCGCTGTCGGTAAACTTGGCTGCATTGGAAATCAGGTTATAAACCGCGCGCTCAATGAGCTCGTAGTTACCCTGGGTGAAGACCTGCTCCCGCAATCCTGTAAAGCGAAGAGTCCGTCCGGACTTACCGAGAAGAACGCTCGCTTTTTCTACGATCTCATAAATCACACTGCCAATCTCCAAGGTGTCTGTTTGGACCTTGCCGCTGCGGTAATAGGCAATGTCGGACATGTTGCAAACAGTCCGCTGCAGCTTGTAGATTCCGCGGATCAGTGCACTGTCGGTTTGTCCTTCTAAGGAGGACATTACACCGGACAGTTGGGAGCGCAGATGCATGGAGCAAAGGGTCATGGATTTTAAGGCTTCGTCGGTGTACGGATCATCCAAAAGGAAGAGGTCGCCCTCATCCGTGCGTGTCACGGTGGCATCATACTGCGTGCCGTCGACTTGTAGCCGAAGATAGAGAATGCCGTCTTCGAAGGCATCGTATTCTTCCGCGTATTCACAAAGCATAGGCTTAAGCTCCCGTTCGGGAGAGATCTGCCGCTGCAGTGCGGCACGATTGGCAGCCGTTATTTTACCGTCTTTGACGCAGAATGCGCTCTGACCGATCAGTTCCAATAATTCCATCTGCCGCACCTCCTTACCGTCGACAAAATACGACGAAATATCCTATGGACCATTTTAGCGGAAACTTTTCAAAATAGCAAGAAAAATCCTGAAAGAGGTGAAAATATGTCAGATCACACCAACCACCGCCAGCGCCTGAGAGAACGATTCCTGAAGGAGGGGCTGGATAATTTTAACGATATCAATGCCCTGGAGCTGCTTTTGTTTTACTGCATTCCCCGGCGGGATACCAATGCCATCGCCCATGAGCTTATCGACTATTTCGGTAACCTTGCGGGGGTGCTGGACGCGAAACCGGAGGAGATGCAAAAGGTCCTGGGAGTAGGGGAGAATGTGTCCACATTTCTTCACCTTATCCGTCAGATCTCCCGCTACTATCAGATCCGCAGAGCAGAGCCCGGAGAGATCCTCACCACCCTGGATGCCTGCGGTAAGTATCTGCTTCCCTATTTTGTAGGTCGTGAAAACGAAACTGTGTTTCTGCTTTGCCTGGACGCAAAGTGCAAGGTGATTTGTTGCCGCAAGGTGGGAGAGGGAAGTGTGAACTCCGCCAATGTGCCGATCCGCCGGATCGTGGAGATGGCACTGGATGCCAACGCTACCACTGTGGTTCTTGCCCACAATCACCCCAGCGGATTAGCGCTTCCCAGCGCCGACGATATTCAAACTACACATAAGCTTGCTCAGGCGTTGAGCCTTGTGGATGTGACTCTTGCGGACCATGTTGTGGTTAGCAATGATGATTTTGTTTCCGTGGTTCAGTCCCGGTATTACCAGCCGGAGGAATGCTGAATAAAAAGAACTGTCTCATAGCAGATTGCCTGCCGTGAGACAGTTTTTTGTCAGCTCATATCGTTTGTAAGCTTATCCGTCAGCCGATAGGCGGCGCTTTCCACCTTATCTGCGGTTTTGGCAGCCAGCCGGCGTGTGGGGTTATTGCGGGGCATCATCAAAATCGCAACCGCGCCAACGGCAGCGCCGACACCCATGGTAATTGCCCATGCTTTCATAAAACTACCTCCCTTCGAAGGTAGTATGCCCGACTTGGACGGGGGCCTTCGTGGAAATATCCGCCTATTGGGGAAGTTAGCCCATATTACCGCCCATGGTATTGCCGCCGATGCCTCGTGCGGTGCCGTTTGTGCCATCTGTTGCGCCGCCGGTGGCGTCATCAGTGCCCATCAGACCGCCGTCTTCCGTGGAGTTGGAATCTACGGTGGGATCGGGAATGTTGGTCGCCATTGTGGGGTCAGTAGTAGGAGTGGTGGTTGCGGAAGAAGACGGGGTGGTATTTGCGGTGGTGCCATTGGTGGGGTCACCGGCGGTGGTGCTGCTGCAGCCGCAGGCGCTCAAAGTCAGGCAGAGCGCGAAGACTACGGCAAAAAGTCCTTGCTTTTTCATAAGAATCCTCCTAAATTTTTGTGAATTCAAAGGTAGTATCTCCGATTATGTCCCAAATACCCTGGAAAAAAGTTCCAAAAAAGAATTCCTGGGTAAATATTGAAAATAATCATTGCTATTTTTTGAAAG
>JAZSAB010000018.1:0-7221 GCA_045601675.1 Faecousia sp. | reverse complement strand
TTTATGCCGGTGGGCAATCCCATTTGAAACAAATAAAATTCCCCGGGGGTGGCCACCCAGCCAGTCGATTTTTTTACTTTCGGATTCCCGTCAGCAGGTATTCCATTTTCTTTTGAATGTCTTCTGGCTTCAGCATTACTGCGTCTTCCAGATTGCCTGCAAAGGGGTTTGCGGTGCGGCGATTGCCGAGAACCAGCGGCTCTGCGTCCAGATAGTCGAAGCCTTCCTCTACGACACGGCGCACGATTTCAGCGCCCACAGAGAAGGGAGCAGAGGCTTCATGTACCACCAGGAGTCTGCCGGTTTTCTTCACAGAGGTAAGGATGGCATCAAAATCCATAGGTACTAAGGTGCGCAGATCAATGATCTCCACAGACCCGCCGGTGAGCTTAGCTGCGGCTTCCTGGCACAGTTTCACACCGGCGCCGTAGGTAACGATAGTCAGATCACTGCCGGCCTGCACGGTATTTGCCTTACCCAGGGGGATCAGGAGTTCCTCTTCCGGAACTTCCATATCGTCATAATAGAGATTGCGGTTTTCCATGAAGATACAGGGCGTATCATCCCGGATGGCAGTCTTCAGCAGACCCTTTGCGTCCCGGGCATTGGAGGGGACGATCACCTTAAAGCCGGGTGTCTGGCAGAACCAGCCTTCCAGGCTTTGGGAGTGCTGAGCGGCTTCCCGGGTGCCGGTGCCGTACTGGGTACGGATGACCATGGGAACTTTCAGCTGCCAGCCGGACATCAGGTCGGCTTTTACAGCCTGATTCACCAGCTGATCCATGCAGGCGGTGATAAAGTCCATATACATGATCTCGGTGACGGGGCGCAGACCTGCCATAGCGGCGCCGACGCACAGACCGGTGAAGCCGGCTTCGGAGATGGGGGTGTCCATAGAACGGATGGCACCGTATTTATCATATAAGCCGCGGCTGGCATTCCAAACGCCGCCGTATTCGCCTACGTCTTCAGCGATGATAAATACACGGTCATCCCGTTCCATTTCTTCGTGAAGGGCTTCGTTGATGGCATTGAGCATATTCAGTGTTTTCATATTGCGTACCTCTCATCGATTTTCTTCAGGAATTCTTCTGCATCGGGCAAGGGACTTTCCATACCGAAGGCAATGGCCTCCTTGATCTCGGCCTTGACTTCCTTTTCCAGGATCTCCAGATCCTCGGCTTTCAAAATGCCTTTCTCAATCAGGCGTTCGGAATACACTTTAATAGGATCGTGAGCAGCCCACTTTTCCACCACATCCTTGGGACGGAAGATAGGTAAGTCCCGGATCACCCGGCAATGTCCCTCTACGCGGTAGGTCTTAAACTCGATCAGCGTAGGACCCTCGCCGGCGCGGGCTCTTCTTACTGCCTCGGCGGTCTTTTCAATGCAGTCGTCTAAGTCGTTGCCGTCCGCGGGATAGCCTGCCATATTGTAGCCGATGGCGCGCTTATAGATATCCGGATCGGACAGGGTCTTATAGGAAGGTGTGGTTGCTGCGAAGAGGTTGTTCTCGCAGGCAAAGATAATGGGAAGCTTCCAAAGGGAGGCCATATTCATTGCCTCGTGGCACCAACCCTCGTTGGACGCGCCTTCGCTGAAGAAGCAAACGGTTACCTTGCCGTCCTTCTTATACTTGGATGCATAGGCAGTTCCGAGCGCCAGGGTGACACCGCCTGCTACGATGCCGTTGCCACCCATCAGTCCCAGCTCTGGCTGGAACAGGTGCATAGAACCGCCGTAGCCGCCGGATACGCCGGTTGCCTTGCCCATCAGCTCGGCGAAGACCCGCTTCAGCTCGCAGCCTTTTGCAAGGGCGTGTCCGTGACCTCTGTGGGTAGAGAAGATGTAGTCGGAATCCTCAAGATTCAAGCATACACCCAGAGCGATGGCTTCTTCACCGGTGTAGCAGTGCACCGCGCCTTCCACATAGCCCTGGTTTGCCAGCTCCTTGATGTCATGCTCAAACTGGCGCATGATCATCATGGTCTTCAAATTCTGGCGATAGTCATTTTGCGTGCGCATAATGGTTTACCTCCTTATGTATGATTAGGAAAAACGTTTTCCTAAATGCTGAATTTATAGATGCCTGTGCGGGTAGCGCATAGGCATCTATTTATACTAATCGAGATTTGCTTTCAAAAGCAGGCTGGGTTTGATCAGCAGCAGCCTTTCCGGCTGCCAGTCGGCAAAACCGTAGGTGCTGCTTTTGGTCAGGTACTCATAAGCATATGATGCGGCAAGCCTGCCTACCTGCTCCTGATGCTGGTAGATTGTACCCTTCATAATGCCGGCTTTCACATATTGCCGCAGAGCATCAAAGGTATCTGTTCCCAACAGCGTAATTTTGTCTTGCAGGTGATTTTCCTGCAGATAGGCGCAGATCGGTGCCGAGGTGGCGGTACAAACGAAAATCGCGTTCAGGTCGGGGTGCGCGGCACATTCGCTTGCAATGGAAGTATATGCCTTTTCGGGAACATCTTCGGTCTGACAGACACAGACCACTTCGCCTCCGTTTTCTGCGATGCGCTGGCAGAATGCCTCTGTTTTTGCTTTATGCACATCATTTTTCATAGAACCGAGAAAAACGGCTGCTTTCAGTTCCCCGGCGGTAGTGCAGGTAAGAAAGTCCGCGGCCATTTTTCCTGCAAGCTCCGCATCCACAGTGATGGAGGGGACACCCAGTGGGTTTTCACTTCCGCCGCCAACCCAAAAAACGGGACAGCCGCAATCCCGCAATGCCTGGGTAGCAATGTCATCGTAGGCAAAATGGGATGCGCAGTATAAAACCGCGTCGATTTCTTCGTCTTGCAGCCATTTGCGAATCTGTTCTACTTCGGACTCGGTAGGGGAGGCGGGGATGGTGTAGAAGGCGCCGATGACCTTGTAATTATGCAGGGACAAAAGCTCGGCTTCAATTCCGGACATCATCTGCTCAAAAAACTCGAGCCAAACCGCAGGATAGATCACACCGATACGCTGGCTCTTCCTGGACAAGGATTGGGCAGCCGGATTGACCACATAACCCATTTCCTGGGCGGCAGCAAGGATCTCCTTGCGCCTTAGGTCGCTGATGCCAGGTTTTCCGGTGAGTGCCTTGTGCACTGTTGCCAGGGAGACGTGCAGCGCAGCGGCTATATCTTTTATGGATACACTTTTTGCTTGTTCCATACCTGCTCCTAAGAAAAACGTTTTTCTTATTATACCTTTTGGACAGAATAATGTCAATAAAAAAGTCCCCTCAGAGAGGGGACTTTTCCTTATGCTTTGGAGTAGAATACATAGCTGCCGCCGGTGAGGGTCCTTTCGGGAAGACCGGGGATGGTGACCTGGGCGGTGGTGGTCTCCGGCAGGGTCAGCTCGTAACGGATGGTACCGTCGGGCAGGTACTTCCAGGAGGCGGCGAGGGTGCCTCTCTTGGTTTCCAAAGACGCCTGGGCAAAGCCGATGCGCTTGTCGGCGTGGGGCTTGTAAGTAATTTTCTCGTAGCCTACGCCGTCATCGCATACGGTCAGACCTACCATATCACCGAACATCCAGTCGTACACCGCGCCGTAGGCGTAGTGATTGAAGGAGTTCATATCCGTGGACCAGAAGGAACCGTCCTCTTTCTGGCTGTTCCAGTGCTCCCACATGGTGGTAGCACCCTGATTGACGGAGAAGAGCCAGGAGGGGTTCTTTTCCTGCAGCAGCAGGTCAAAGGCAAGATCGCTGCGACCGTTGTCGGTCAGCACATGGAGGATAAGAGGTGTGCCCACAAATCCGGTAGTCATTCTGCCGCCGAAGTCACGGATCAGCTCCACCAGTTTATCTACAAGGGCTGCCTTTTCGCATTCCTCGTAAAGACCGAAATGGAGTATGAGCAAAATGGCGGTCTGGGTCATTGCCTTAACGGGACGGTCGAACTGACCGGTCTGGTTTTCGGGAAGTGCGTCGCCCTTTTCGTAAAGCTTGGGCATACCGTTTTCCATAAAGGTTTCCCGGAATGCCTTGCGGATGTTCTTATGCAGCGCTTCCAGGTCGGAAGTGTCCTCGCCCAAGGCTTTTCCTGCCTTGATGGTAAGGTAAGTAGACCAGGCAAAGTAAGCACTTGCGATGAAGTCGGTCTGGGTAGCGCCCATATAGTAGTCCTCGCCGGCATCCATGGCAAGCCAGTCGCCGTAATGCTTAGCACCTACAAAGAGGAACTCCTCGTCACCGAAGTTGTGCATATACTCCACCCATTTTCTCATCATGGGGTAGCAGGTACGCAGATCCTCAAGATTGCCGTAGGCACGGAACATCTCCCAGGGACAGACCGTTGCGGCGTCACCCCAGGCGGTGGAGACCTTGCCGGTGTAATAGAAGGTGGGGATAATGCCGTAAATGCCGCCGTCTTCCCGCTGGTTCTGAGTCATATCGTAGAGCCACTTGCGGAAGAACTTCTCCACATCGTAGTTAAGGGTAGCGGTACGGCAGAAGACCTGGGCATCACCGGTCCAGCCCAGACGCTCGTCACGCTGGGGGCAGTCGGTGGGAATGTCGATGTAGTTGCCACGCTGACCCCAAATGATGTTGCTGTAGAGCTGGTTCAGCTTTTCGTTGCCGCAGGAGAAATTACCAACGCGCTTCATATCGGAGTAAATGACCTTGGCGCAGAAATCGTCGAGGATAATCTCGCCGGGGAACTGATCCACCCGGACATACCGGAATCCCTGGAAGGTCAGGCTGGGTTTTAAGACACGCTCCTTGCCGTCAAGGATGTAGGTGGTTTCGTTGATGGCGGTGCGGTAGTTTGCGTTGTAGAAATTGCCGTCCTTATCCAGCACTTCGCCGTAGCTGAAAGCCACAACATCTCCGGGATTTCCCTTGACACGCACCTGCACATAGCCTGCCAGGTTCTGACCGAAATCGATTACGGTTTCACCCTTGGGGGTGACGATCAGCTTTGCGGGAAGAACGGTCTCCCGCTCCACTACATTCTCACCGATCTGAGGTAATACATTGGGAACAGGCTGCTCTGTAGCCATAGCCTTGCCAACCAGGCGGGGGAGCTTATTAAAGTCCACTTTCTGTCCGTCGTAGAGCTCGCAGTAGAGAGTCTCGGTGGTGTAGATGTCCCAGCTCTCGTCGGAAACCATGGTCTCGGTGGTGCCGTCGGCATATTCTATTTCCACAGTAGCCACCATAGAGGGGGTGCGGTTGGGGTACGCGCCGGGGTAAACCTCGAAGGTGTGGCGGTTCCAGCCGATGAAGCTGCAGGCCCAGCCGGGAGCGACAGTGACAGAAAGTGTGCTTTCACCGCTTAGAAGATCGGTGATGTCGTATTCCTGATACTGGATCCACTTGGGGTAGTAGGTCCAGCCGGGAGCCATGATCCGATTGCCAACCTTTTTGCCATCGATAAAGAAGTCATACACGCCATAGGCAGTTATGTAGGCCGTGGCTTTCTTTACTTCGTCTTTGGGAGCAAATTTCTTCTGAAAAGAGGGAAGGCTTTCCTTAAAATCGCTTCCCGCGGTGATCCACTTTGCGTTTTCAAACATAAGCATTCTCCTTATGATTATGATGGCTCTATTCTACTCCAAACTGCAGCGCAAAGCAAGCATGAAATGGCTTATAAATCCAATGTTTTTATAAATCGCAGAAAGATCAATAAAACCACATATTGTATTTATGAAAAGCAGGTGTTAAAATAAAAAAACAAAAGCAGTCAACCTCGTCTATATAGGTGTGAGATGATCCTAAGTAAAAAACCGGAGGAGTCCGTATGATCGTTTATTCCATCATTATGTTTGTTGTGTCGATGGTTTTTACCGCATTCGCAATACTGATTTCCAGAGGAAACACTAACCTTATCAACTGCTATCATGAAGACAGAACTCCGGATAAGCCCATGTATTGCAAGAAAATCAGTCAGGCGCTATGGCTCATGGCGGCAGTTTTGACCGTTAGCGGTGTGGTAGGACTATTTGGAGAAACAGACGCTATTGTACTCTTGGCGTTGGGCGTGTTGATCGTTGGCCTTGTTGGCGGCCTTAGCCGGCTCTTCTATGTGCAGAAGAAATACGGCGGCGGTGTATTTTGAACCGAAAACTTATAAGAGTGGTTTTACTTATGATAAGAGTCTCTACCAAACGGGTATTGTAAGGAGGAGTAGCTTTGGAAATATTAATGATTCTATTTTTCGTTGCGTTCTTCGCAATTCTTGCAAAGAACATCGCGCAGTGGTTCAAGAACGAGAATTCTCCCAGACTGACTGTGCCGGCAAGGATCGTAGATATGCGGCGCAAAACACATCATCATCATTCTAACGGTCATCACCACCACAGCCACACCTACCATGTAACTTTTGAAGTTGAGAGCGGCGACCGTATGGAACTAAAAGTGTCCCGAAATGAGTATGGTATGCTGATGGTTGGAGAACGCGGAAATCTTAGCTTCCAGGGCACCCGGTATCTGGGGTTTGAGAGAAAGTATGAGGTTGAGGAATGAAACTGTTATTTAAGCAAAGATTCTTTTCCTGGTTTGACAGCTACGATATTTATGACGAGGCAGGTCAGACGCTTTATACCGTTAAAGGTCAGCTTGCCTGGGGGCACTGCCTGAAGATCTATGATGCCCGGGGGATGGAGATCGGCACCGTCAGGGAACGGATCCTAACCTGGCTGCCCAAGTTTGAAATGTACTTAGGTGACCGATATATCGGCTGCATCAGCAAGGAATTTACATTTTTTCGTCCCAAATTCAATATCGACTGCAACGGTTGGCAGGTGGACGGCGATTGGTTTGAGTGGGATTATGAGATCCTAAATAGCGCCGGCAGACCGGTTGCAAATGTTTCCAAAGAGCTTTGGAACTGGACCGATACATACGTGATCAATGTGCGCGATCCCCAGGACGCGCTTTGCGCTTTAATGCTGGTACTGGCGATCGATGCGGAGAAGTGTTCAAGAAGTAACGGATAAGAGCAGGCGCTATGGAATGCCAATAACATAGACGGGAGAGAAGAATTATGGAAGGATCCCCATGGAGCAGCCTAACAGCGGAAGAAAAGAAAAGGAAGCTGTTTTTGGAGCAAAAAAAGACCTTGGATCTATTTCTGAAGAATGGAGCAATTACTCAGGCGCAGTATGACAAGAGCCTGGGAGATCTTCGGAAGAAGATGGGGGTGGAACTATGAAATACGCAGCTGATTTTAGAGGATACAAAAAACGCCGTGATTCCAAATAGGAATCAAGT
>JAZSAB010000017.1:0-15425 GCA_045601675.1 Faecousia sp. | reverse complement strand
CAATGAAGGGCGGCGACAAAAAGTTTGCCCGGGAGGCTGAGCTGTTTGCAAAGCTTTTGGAGCACCTGAACGAAGGCAAGCTTGCCCGCACCTTTACCGACGATGCCGAGGATATGGCCATCATTGCCACCTCTGACCTGCTGACCCTGAAAAAGACCATTTATGTGGCAAACCTGGCAGAAAACGAAATCAACGAGCCGGAAGCTAACCGCCATTATATGGCAGTTAAGGCCCTGGCCGACGAGGAAGGCAGCCAGCTGATTCCCATTTGCGCCAAGCTGGAGGCAGACATCGCTGAGCTGGATGACCCCGAGGAAAAGGCTATGTTTATGGAAGAGCTGGGCGTCAACGAGTCCGGTCTCGATAAGCTGATCCGCAGCTCCTATGCGCTGCTGGGTCTCATCTCCTTCCTCACCGCAGGCTCCGACGAGTGCCGTGCCTGGACCATCAAGAAGGGCACCAAGGCGCCCCAGGCTGCCGGCAAGATCCACACGGACTTTGAGCGCGGCTTTATCCGGGCGGAAGTGATTGCCTTCACCGATATGAAGGAATGCGGTACTATGGCAAATGCCAAGTCCAAGGGCTTGGTCCGCAGCGAGGGCAAGGAATATGTGATGAAGGACGGCGACATCGTCAACTTCCTCTTTAACGTCTGAGATGTATAGAAAAAGCAGAGAGGGAGACCTCTCTGCTTTTCGGTTGCACCCGCGTCGCAAAATGCACCTGTTGGTTGCTTTTCTTGCGGCGGTTTTTTGGTATACTTATAGGGAAACGAGGTGACTGCCTTGGACGGCACAGCAATCGGAAAATATTTATCCACTTTGCGAAAATACTATAAGATCACCCAGGATGAGCTGGCGCACCGGCTGAATGTGACCCGCCAGGCGATCTCCAAATGGGAGACCGGCACGACGATTCCGGATGTAGAGCTGCTTATGAAGCTTTCGGAGCTTTACGGCGTGACCATCAACGATATTTTGAAGGCAGATGTTGCTTCCATCAAGTTCCAGAAGGAGATCGTGCTTCCCCAGGACGGCAAGGTCACAAAAAAGGTTTTCATCATCGGCTGCGGTCGCTGGGGTTCTTTTATTGCCTGGTATCTTAACCGCATCGGTCATCGGGTGACCCTCTACGGAAGAGAATCCTCCAAGCGGATGAAGACCCTGATGGAGACCCGGAGAAATGAATATGTCCGCCTAAGCGAGGACATCGAGCTGACCACAGATTTTAGCAGCTTGGAAGATGCCGATTATGTGATTATTTCCGTAGCTTCCCAGAATCTTGGGGATGTGGTAAAGGACTTGGAGGACCGCGCGCTTTGTGGCAAGATCGTGGTCCTTTGTATGAAGGGCATCGATATCATCACCGGCCGCAGACTCTCTCAGGTGGTCTCTGACGGTCTGAGCCGGGAAAACGATGTAGCAGTGTGGCTTGGACCGGGACATATTCAGGAATTCTACCGGGGCGTGCCCAACTGTATGGTCATCGACAGCAACAAGGAGCTTGTAAAGGATGAGTTGATCCGCAATTTCTCCAGTGACCTGATCCGTTTCTACTATGGTACGGATCTCATTGGCAACGAGGTAGGCGCGGCAGCTAAGAATGTCATTGGCATCGCCGCGGGTATGCTGGAGGGCTCGGACCTTTCCTCCCTCAAGGGCGCGCTGATGTCCCGGGGCACACAGGAAATCGCTAAGCTCATCGTTGCCATGGGCGGCAACGCAAGCACGGTGTACGGATTATGCCATTTGGGCGATTACGAGGCGACCTTGTTCTCTCCCCACAGCCATAACCTCTCCTTCGGCAAATGTGTGGTGCAGAACAAGCCTTACGAGAAATTGGCGGAAGGCTATTACACCGTAAAGGCGCTGCGGAACTTAGGCAAAGCATACGGGGTGGAGCTGCCTATATGCGAAGCGGTATATCAGATCCTGTACGAAAATGCTCAGCCTACGGAGATCCTTAAGCAGCTTTTCTCCCGCAGCCTGCGAAATGAATTTGTGTAAGAAAAAGGGCGTGTTGCACAATGGTGCAACACGCCCGTTTTTAAGCAGTTAGGGAAGCAGGCTCTTTCCGTCCCAGGCGGCATCGGGGGTCAGACCCAAGAGGTCAACGATGGTGGGAGCAATATCCTTGGTGGATACGTCGCCGGGGATCTCACCGGCGGGAATATTTTTGTCCAGAATGAACATAGGCACGGTCATATCCTCGGGGATATCCTTGCCATGACCCTTGTTATGACCGCCGTGGTCAGCGCTGATAATGATGGAGTGGGTCTTGCCGAAGGCATCGATGACCTTCTGGATGTTATCCCAGCTGTTGTGCAGAGCGGTGATATACTCTTCACTCATCCAGCTGTAGGTGTGACCGAAGCTGTCCGGCCAGCCTAAGTACAGGAAAGAAAAATCGGGATCCTTTTCTTGAATATAGGCGATGCAGTCCTCAGCAAGGATGGTGTTGACCTCACCACCGTTGTAAATGCCGGCCTTGACGCGGTAGGTATGTACTTTGTTTTCCTTCTTTTTCAGATTGTAAAGCTGGTCGTAGGAGAAGAACATACAGCTCTCTTTCTCTCCCTCGGTCAGTACGTCAAAAAGGCTGACTCCATCATAGTCCACATAAGTATTTTCTGTGGTACCATGGACCTCAGGATCCACACTCCAGAAAATTGAGACGTGAGAAGGCAGGGTGATACAGGGCATAACGGTCTGGGCTTTCTCGGTGTAGTAAGCACGCTTCTTCACGGCCTGCGCCTGCTGTATATCCGTCAGGGCGTCGGGGCGCATACCGTCAACGATGATTAGGATGGTCTTTGCAGGGGCATTGGGATCGGGATCACCCAAGTCCACCTTCCAGCCTTCGTCTTCCTTTTTGCCACAGCCGATCAGGCTCAGCAACGAGACAAGCGCCAGTGTGAATGCGAGAACACGGACCAATTTTTTCATAATTGTTCCTCCATATGATAATATAGAAATATTATATAAAGAGGTGCAAAAAAAGTCAACAATGAAAGCAACTTGTTACTCCAGTATGAGCCGCACCTGTTCGATCAGCAGTGCGTATTCTTCCGGCTGGACTATGGAGGAACAACTACCAGTTTTGTGGGTCAATGCGCTGGTGTCGTACTTTACTGCCTCAATCTTGTCCACGGAAAGGATTCTATTCAGGTAAGCTGGTTTTTTAGGACGCCACGGGTGTTTGCATTTTCTTTCTGCCCGCGGAAAGAAAATAGATGTAACCGCCAGTGTTTGCACTGGTGGCAGCAACAGTCCACCGGATTGTTGCGTTTACATTATTCAAGTCCCTTTCTTGTAATAAAAAAGACAGACACACAAATGTGTGTCTGTCTTTTTTGGTGCGCGAGGCGGGACTTGAACCCGCATGCCCGGAATGAGCACTAGAACCTGAATCTAGCGAGTCTACCAATTCCACCACTCGCGCATATCACGCCAAGCTGTCGCTCAACGCTCGAATATATTATCACGACGCGGTAAGTTTGTCAATACGTTTTTTGCCATTTTCCGCAAAATATTTTCTAAAAAACAAAACGGCTGCAAACCCTTTGGCTTGCAGCCGCTTTTCTTACTTGCTGTTTCGGACTTTCATGAACAGGCTCTCCACGTAGCGGGAGACTTCCTCCGGCAGGAACCCGTAAGAAGTGCCGCGTTCCAGTACCGATTCCTCGGGATAGACGACATCGCTGGTAGCCAGCACTTCGTCCATATACTCCCTTGCCTCGGAAACGGGAGATGCGTACCAGATATAGTCCATATTGGCACCACTGATCTCCGGCTCACAGATAAAGTTGATGAACAGCTCTGCCGCCTCCTTGTTTTGGCAGCAGGTAGGGACGCACATGGCGTCCACAAAGGAGTTGAAGCCCTGATTTTCCGGCAGGTAGAACCGGAGATTTTCGTTCTCCTGCATCATCACCATACAGTCGCCTGCGTAATAGGCGGCAAGGTAGGCTTCCTCGTCCTGCATGGCGGCATAGATCTGGTCCATCACGTACTGCTGCACCAGAGGCTTCTGCTCCTGGAGCTTGTCGGCGCATGCCTGAAGCTCTGCCTTATCTGTGGTGTTGACGCTGTAACCCAGCAGATACTGGGCGATACCGAAGGCGTCACGGGAGTTGTCGAACATCAGAATCTTGCCGGCGTACTTTTCGTTCCAAAGCACTTCCCAGCCGGTGACATCCGCGGGATCCACATACTTTTCGTTGTAGAGGATGCCCACAGTGCCCCAGGTGTAGGGGACGGAGTACTTGTTCTCCGGGTCGTAATCGGGGTTTTTAAACCGGTCATCTACCTTGGAGAAGTTGGGAATGTTGTCAAAATCCAGCTCCATCAGCTGATTTTCCTCCCGGAGTCTTGCGATCATATAGTCCGAGGGGATGATCACATCCACCGGCGTGCCGCCGGCAGAGAGCTTGGAGTAGAGGGATTCGTTGGAATCATAGGTGGAGTACTTCACATCGATGTGGGGGTACTTTTCCTCAAAGGCAGCGATGATATCCAAGGTTCCGTCGGAGCCGTCAGCAATGTTCTGACCCCAGTTGGAAACATAGAGGACGGTCTTCTGCCGGGAGCTGTAAATGCCGAAGCCCACAGTGAACACCAGCACCGCAGCTACCGCCACCGCAATGGCAGCCTTCGCCCACTTGGGAAGAGTGACATCCTTCTTCTGCCGGGAGGGCTTGCGCTCACCCCGGATCTGAAGCAGGTTCATAGTGACCATCAGCACGAAGATCAGCAGGAAGAGCAATGTAAACATTGCGTAGAGCTTGGGCTGGATGGGCTTTTTGGTGTAGGTGTAGATCTCCACGGGGAGGGTGATGAAGTCGTTGCCGGACACAAAGTAGCTGATGACGAAATCGTCCAGGCTCATGGTAAACGCCATGATGGTGCCGGCAACCACACCGGGCATGATCTCCGGCAGGGTCACCTTAAAGAAGGATTGCACCGGGGTGCAGCCTAAGTCCATAGCCGCGTCGGTCAGCGCCGGGTTCATCTGCTGGAGCTTGGGCATAACATTCAGAATCACATAGGGGAGGTTGAATGTTACATGGGCGATCAGCAGCGTCCAGAAGTTCAGCGCGTCCTTCTGTCCCAGCATTTTGGAACCGATAAAGACGAACAGCAGACTCAAAGAAATACCGGTAACGATATCCGGGTTTGTCATGGGGATGTTCGTCAGGCTCATAACGAACTTGCGCATCCGGGGCTTCATCCGATAGATGCCGACGGCGGCTACCGTGCCGAAAACGGTAGAAATGCCACTCGCCAGCACAGAGATCAAAATGGAGTTACCCAAAAGCGCCAAAAGATCTTTATCGCGGAAAAGCTCTGCGTACTGCCGCAGGGTAAAGCCGTCGAAATGGGCGATGTCTTTGCTGGTGTTAAAGGATGCTACCATCAGCACCGCCATAGGGATATACAGGAAAATAAAGATCAGGATGGTAAGGGCGCGGTTGGCCTTTTTCATACGACCACACCTCCCTCATCATCAGCGCCCAGCCGGTACATAATGCCGGTGCAGACAAACACCAGGATCATCAGCAGCAGGCTCAGGGCAGCGCCTAAGTTGGGATTGTTGCCTTGCTTGAACATCCGCTCGATCACGTCACCGATGAGCACCGTTTCCGTACCGCCCAGCTTTTGGGAGATATAGAAGGTGGACACCGCAGGCACAAATACCATGGTGATGCCGGAGAGGATACCGGGCATGGAGAGGGGCAGGATCACCCGTCCGAAGACCTGTACGCCGTTGCAGCCTAAGTCTTCCGCAGCCTCGATGAGGCGCTTGTCGATCTTGACGATGATGGCGTAAAGGGGCAGGATCATGTAGGGAAGGTAGTTATATACCATACCGAGAATCACCGCACCGGGGGTCCGGATCATAGGGATCGGACCGATGCCGATCTTTCCCAGTAAGGAGTTAATGATACCGGTGTCCTGCAAAAGTCCCACCCAGGCAAGAGTACGCAGCAGAAAGCTCATACACATGGGAAGCATCACCAGCATATAGAGAATCTTCTGCGCCAAGGGACTTCTGTGGGCAATGTAGTATGCCACAGGGTAGCCCAAAAGCAGGCAGATGACCGCCGCCGCCAGGGCGTAGAGGATAGACTGCCACAGCACCGGAGCGTGGGCAGACAGCTCTTTCAGATTATTTAAGGTAAACGCGCCGGTATTGGGATCGGTCAGCGCATAGTAGGCCACCACACCTAAGGGGATCAGGGTGAAGATCACCATGAAAAGGATGTAGGGACCGCTAAGGAGCAGAGCGTTATTCTTCTTCATTCTCGGCATCCTCCGTCAGCTCGTCATACTCAGCGGAGTAGGAGCTGTAGTCACCAAACTGGCCGGAATACTCACTCTTATGCATAATGTGAATATCCTCCGGGTTCAGACGAATACCGATGGTCTCGCCCACACCGTGGAAGTCGGTGGTCTGGATCAGCCACTTGAAGCCACGGAAGTCAACGATGATATCGTAGTTGAGACCCTTGAAGGTGATGCTGGAGACCACGCCCTTTAAGTGGCCTTCCGCAACGGGTACGATGTCGATGTCCTCGGGACGGATGACAACGTCCACAGGCTCGTTAGGCGCGAAGCCTGCGTCTACGCAGTCGAATACTCTGCCGAAGAACTTAACCTTGTAGTCGGAGAGCATAATGCCGTCTAAGATGTTGCTTTCACCGATAAAGTCCGCAACAAATGCGTTCTTCGGCTCATTATATATATCTTCGGGCTTGCCGATCTGCTGGATACGGCCCTTATCCATAACCACCACGGTGTCGGACATAGAAAGCGCCTCTTCCTGGTCGTGGGTGACATAGATGAAGGTGATGCCCATAGCCTGCTGGATGCGCTTGAGCTCATTCTGCATATCCTTACGCAGACGCAGATCCAGTGCGGCCAGGGGTTCGTCCAGCAGGAGCACCTTGGGGCGGTTGACCAGTGCGCGGGCAATGGCGACACGCTGCTGCTGACCGCCGGAAAGGCTGTCGATGCGGCGGTGCTCATAGCCCCTAAGGCCCACCACTTCCAGCATGCTGTTTACCCGTTCCTGGATCTCGGCCTTGGGGAGCTTCGCAACCTTGAGACCAAAGGCGATATTATCAAAAACATTCAGGTGGGGAAACAGAGCGTAGCGCTGGAAAACGGTGTTGATCTGCCGCTTGTAGGGAGGCAGCTCATTGATGGCTTTTCCGTCAAAAAGCACCTTACCGGAGGTAGGTGTGAGGAAGCCGCCGATGATCCGCAGCGTTGTGGTCTTACCGCAGCCGGAGGGGCCCAGCAGCGTTAAAAATTCATGGTCATTAAAGTAGAGATTGATGCCATCTAAAATACGTTCCCCGTCAAACTCCATGGTAAGGTCCTGGAGCCGGATGAGTTCTTTGGACATTATCCTCCCCCGTTTCTTTTTGAAATTTTTGTCGTATTTTAACAATTATATTTGTACTCGAAAAAGACCCTCTTGTCAATGTATTTTTGTATTCCATTTTGGTGCAAAAGATGCTATACTGAAAAAAACGGCTTTGGAGGCGAATTATGGAATTTCTTCCCATTTCTAAGCGGGAAATGCGGGATCGCGGCTGGCAGCAGTGCGATTTTGTATATGTGATCGGGGATGCCTATGTGGACCATCCCTCTTTCGGTCATGCCATCATCAGCCGTGTGCTGGAAAGAGCGGGATATACCGTAGGTATTATCTCCCAACCGGACTGGAAGAATCCGGGGTCCATCGATGTTTTCGGTCGTCCCCGGCTTGGCTTTTTGGTCAGTGGCGGCAATATGGACTCGATGGTCAATCACTATAGCGTTGCAAAGCGCCGCAGAAAGACCGATTCCTTCACCCCCGGCGGCATTATGGGCAAGCGCCCGGACTACGCAACCGTGGTCTACTGCAATTTGATCCGGCAGACCTATAAAGATGTACCGATCTTAATTGGCGGCATCGAGGCAAGCCTGCGCAGACTTTCCCATTATGACTATTGGTCCGAAGCCATGAAACGGTCCATTCTGCTTGACAGCCAGGCGGACCTTTTGATGTACGGTATGGGCGAAAAGAGCGTTGTGGAGATCGCCGATGCCCTCAATTCCGGTATGGATGTAAAGGACATCACCTATATCGACGGCACTGTGTTCCGGACAAGCGAACTGGACGAAAGCTTCCCCACCATTGTGCTCCCTTCTTACGAGCAGCTTAAGGCAGATAAGAAAAAGTATGCGGAAAGCTTCCGGGTTCAGTACCATAACTGCGACCCCTTCACCGCAAAGCGGCTGGCTGAGCCATGCGGCAATCTCTTCGTGGTGCAGAACCCGCCCCAGAAGCCTCTGACCACGGAGGAGATGGACGGGGTCTACGACCTTCCTTACTGCCGCACCTACCACCCCAGCTATGAAAAGGCAGGGGGCGTGCCCGCCATTGAGGAAGTAAAGTTCAGCCTGGTCAGCAACCGTGGCTGCTTCGGCGCCTGTTCTTTCTGCGCCCTTACCTTCCACCAGGGTCGGATCATCCAGACCCGCAGCCACGAATCCATTCTTAAAGAAGCGGAAGTTATGGTCAAAGACCCGGATTTCAAGGGCTATATTCACGATGTGGGCGGACCTACCGCCAATTTCCGGGCCCCTGCCTGTGAAAAGCAGCTTGCAAAAGGCGCTTGCCAGGGCAGACAGTGCCTGCACCCCACGCCCTGCAAGAATATGCGGGCAGACCACGCCGACTATGTGGCGCTGCTTCGCAAGCTTCGGAAACTTCCCGGGGTGAAGAAGGTCTTCGTCCGCAGCGGCATTCGGTTTGATTACCTGCTGGCAGATAAAAAAGATACCTTCTTTAAGGAGCTGGTGCAGTACCATATCTCCGGTCAGCTGAAGGTTGCTCCGGAGCACGTGTCTGACGCGGTCCTTGCCCGGATGGGAAAGCCTAATAATAAGGTATATAACCGCTTTGTGGAGAAATACTTCGCCCTCAACAAGCAGTACGGTATGAATCAGTTCTTGGTGCCGTACCTTATGTCCAGCCACCCCGGCTCTACTATGAAGGAGGCGGTGGAGCTTGCGGAGTATATCCGGGATATGGGCTACAACCCGGAGCAGGTACAGGATTTCTATCCCACCCCCTCCACACTGTCCTCTGTAATGTACTACACCGGCATTGACCCCCGTACCATGGATCGGGTCTACGTCCCCACGGATCCCCACGAAAAGGCAATGCAGCGGGCGTTGATCCAGTACCGGGATCCCAAGAACTATTACCTTGTAAAAGAAGCGCTCCTGAAAGCCCACCGGGAGGACCTGATCGGATTTTCCCCCAAGTGTCTGATCCGTGCTGTGCCGCCCCGGCAGGGAAAGCGTACCGCGCCGCCTCCCAAGCTGCCGCCCAAGCGCTCCCCGAGCGGCAAAAAAACCGTCAAAAAACGCAGATAAATTTTCTCTGTATGGGCAAAATAACCATCAAAATGCCTGAAAAAATCCCCCACATAGTAATATAGCCAAAAGAGAGAAAATCTTGTCAAAATTTGTTGACACAAATGGCTTTTGGTGGTAGGATTGACCTGTAGTTTTGAATATTTCCCCGGCAAAAAACGGAGAAATACCCACAACTGAAGAGAAAACAAAAAATACGGAGGACGACAAAATGAAGAAACTTTTGGCAGTTCTTCTGGCCGCTGTTATGCTGCTTTCCCTGGCAGCCTGCGGTGAGAAGACCCCCACCCCCAGCACTCCCGACGCAACCAACGGCGCTACCGACGGTACCACCGAGGCTGCAAACGCTCTTGCAGACATCAAGATCGGTCTGATCTGCCTGCACGACGAAAACTCCACCTACGACCTGAACTTCCTCAACGGCATGTACGAAGCCATTGAGAACCTGGGCCTTAGCAAGGAGAAGAACCTGGTTATCAAGAAGAACATCCCCGAGGGCAACGAGTGCTACGAAGCTGCAGCTGACCTGGCTGACGGCGGCTGTGACGTTGTTTTTGCTAACTCCTTTGGCCATGAGTCCTACATGATTCAGGCTGCTAAGGAATTCCCCGAGGTTGAGTTCTGCCACGCTACCGGCACCATGGCTCACACTGAGAAGCTGGCTAACTTCCACAACGCTTTCGCAGCTATCTACGAGGGCCGTTACCTGGCTGGCATCGCTGCAGGTCTGAAGCTGAACGAGATGATCGAGTCCGGCAAGATCAAGGCTGAAGAGGCTAAGATCGGCTACGTTGGCGCTTTCACCTACGCTGAAGTTAAGTCCGGCTACACTTCCTTCTTCCTGGGCGCTCGCTCTGTCTGCCCCAGCGCAACTATGGAAGTTCAGTTCACCGGCAGCTGGTACGACGAGGCTGGTGAGAAGGAAGCTGCTACCACCCTCATCAACCGCAACTGTGTCCTGATCAGCCAGCACGCTGACTCCATGGGCGCTCCCACTGCTTGCGAGACCGCAGGCGTTCCCAACGTTTCCTACAACGGCAGCACTCAGGCTGCTTGCCCCAACACCTTCATCGTTTCTTCCCGCATCAACTGGGCACCTTACTATGAGTACATGGCAAAGTGCGTTGCTGAGGGTACTGCCATCGACACCGACTGGACCGGCACCATCGCTACCGGCTCTGTGGTGCTGACCGACGTAAACGATCAGGCAGCTGCTGCCGGCACCAAGGAAGCTATCGAGGCTGCAAAGGCTAAGCTGACCGATGGCTCTCTGAAGGTCTTCAACACTGAGACCTTCACCGTTAAGGACGAGGCTATGACCTCCTATATGGCAGACGTTGACACCGACGCTGACTACACTCCCGACACCGAGGTCATCGCTGATGGCTTCTTCCACGAGTCCGAGTACCGCAGCGCTCCCTACTTCGATCTGGAGATCGACGGCATCACTCTGCTGAACACCGCATTCTAATTTAGATTCCCAAAATAGGCGGGGCAAATATTGCCCCGCCTACACTTGCTTTTTTACAGTCTTGAAATTTGCGGCGCAGAGCGCAGATTTGAAAACTGTAACCGGAGGAAACGGCTATGAATACAGTACCTGCTATTGAACTTAGAAACATTACCAAGACCTTTGGCTCCATCATTGCAAACAAGGATGTTAGCATGAGCGTGAACCGGGGCGAGATCATGGCGATCTTAGGTGAGAACGGCTGCGGCAAGACCACCCTTATGAATATGATCGCCGGCATCTACTATCCCGACGAAGGTCATATCCTCATTGACGGCAATGAGGTGGTCATCCGCTCTCCCAAGGATGCCTTCCAGTATAAGATCGGTATGATCCACCAGCACTTCAAGCTGGTCGATGTGTTCTCCGCCGCGGAGAATGTGATCCTGGGTCTTGAAAAGGAAGAGGGCTTCGACCTGAAGACCGCCTCCCAGCGCGTTAAGGAGATCAGCGAGACCTACGGTTTTGAGATCGACCCGGATAAGAAGATCTACGAGATGTCTGTTTCCGAGAAGCAGACCGTGGAGATCATCAAGGTCCTTTACCGGGGCGCGGACATTCTGATCCTGGACGAGCCCACCGCTGTGCTGACGCCCCAGGAGACCCAGAAGCTGTTTGCTGTGCTGCGCCGTATGCGGGATGCCGGCAAGTGCATTATGATCATCACCCACAAGCTCCACGAGGTGCTGAGTCTTTCCGACCGTGTCACCGTTCTGTGTAAGGGCGAGTACATCGGCACGGTCAATACTGCAGAAACCAACGAAAATGCCTTGACCGAAATGATGGTGGGCAAGAAGGTGGATCTGAACATCCACAGAAGCGAGCCGAAAAACTGCCAGGACCGCCTGGTTGTTGAGAACCTGAGCTGCTGGAACCGCGAGGGCATTAAGCTCTTGGACCATGTGACCTTCACCGCCCGCAGCGGTGAGATCTTAGGTATTGCCGGTATTGCCGGCAGCGGTCAGCGTGAGCTCCTCGAGTCCATCGCCGGTCTGCAGAAGGTAAACGAGGGCAGCATCCTCTACCACAATCCCAAGACCGATGCTGTGGAGAATCTGCGGGACAAGACACCTATGCAGATCCGCGACTTAGGTGTCCGCCTTTCCTTCGTTCCCGAGGACCGTCTTGGTATGGGTCTTGTGGGCAATATGGACATTGTTGACAATATGATGCTGCGTTCCTATCGCAGAGGCAAGTCCATGTTCTTAGAGCGCAAGGGTCCCAGAGACTTGGCGCAGGATATCATTAAGCGCCTGGAAGTGGCTACTCCCAGCGAGACCACGCCCGTCCGCCGTCTTTCCGGCGGTAATGTGCAGAAGGTGCTGGTGGGTCGTGAGATCGCTGCATCCCCCAAGGTGCTGATGGCAGCTTACCCTGTCCGTGGTCTGGACATCAACGCATCTTATATGATCTATGACCTGCTCAATGAGCAGAAGGAAAAAGGCACAGCTGTGATCTTCGTAGGCGAAGACCTGGATGTGCTGCTGGAGCTGTGTGACCGGATCATGGTTATCGGTTCCGGCCGGGTCACCGGCATCGTTGACGGCAGAACCGCCACTAAGGAAGAGATCGGTCTGCTGATGACAAAGAGCGTACACGAAGAAAAGGAGGAGCAGGAATGAAAAAGGCTGAAAAGAAGATCCGTGAGCCGTTTTTCCATATTGCCAAGCGTACACAGATCGCCTGGTGGAAGGCTTGGATCGTCCGCATTGTTGCGGTGCTCCTGTCTCTTGTCTTCTGCGCGGCAGTTACCTACCTGCTGACGAAGGAAGACCCCTTCAAGGTCTACGGCGCTATGATCGAAGGCACCTTCGGCACAAAGCGCCGTGTGTGGAATACCCTGCAGAATATCGCAATGCTCCTTTGCGTGTCCCTGGCGGTGACCCCCGCTTTTAAGATGCGCTTTTGGAATCTTGGCGCGGAGGGTCAGGTTCTTGTGGGTGGTCTTGCCACCGCAGCCTGTATGATCCTAATTGGCGATAAAGTACCTAACGGCGTTCTGATCCTTGTAATGATCGTGGCAAGTATTGCAGCAGGCGCTATCTGGGCGCTGATCCCTGCGATCTTTAAGGCAAAGTGGGGTACCAACGAGTCACTCTTCACCTTGATGATGAACTACATTGCCATCCAGCTTGTGTCCTTCTTCTCTCTGGAGTGGTCCGTGCCCAAGGGCTCCGGTCAGATCGGTGTTATCAACGGCAGTACCCAGGCAGGCTGGCTGCCCGATCTGTTCGGACAGAAGTATGCCCTCAACGTTATCGTTGTGCTGGTGCTGACCATCGCAATGTATGTTTACCTGCGTTACAGCAAGCAGGGCTATGAGATCTCCGTGGTGGGCGAAAGCGAGAACACGGCACGCTATGTGGGTATCGATGTAAAGAAAGTAATCATCCGTACGGTGCTGATCTCCGGCGCTCTTTGCGGTGTTGCAGGTCTGCTGCTGGTTGGCGGAACCGACCATACCATCACCCGCGATACCGCCGCAGGCCGTGGCTTTACCGCCATCATGGTCTCCTGGCTTGCAAAGTTTAACCCCCTCTTTATGGTGCTGACATCCTTCCTGCTGGTCTTCATGCAGAAGGGCGCAACCCAGGTCACCACCGCTTTCGACCTCAACGATTCCTTCTCCGAGATCCTCACCGGTATTATCATCTTATTCATTATCGGCTCGGAGTTCTTCATCCAGTATTCCATCAAGCTGACACACTCCCGGAAGGAGGCTGAAAAGAAATGATTGTATCCTTTATCCAAAGAGCGGTCATGCAGGGTATCCCCCTTCTGTTCGGCTCCACCGGTGAGATCCTCACCGAAAAGTCCGGCAACCTGAACTTAGGTATCCCCGGCATCATGTATGTTGGCGGCATCTGCGGCGTCATCGGCGCGTTCCTTTACGAGCAGTCCGTTGCAGTGGTAACGCCTTTCCTGGCAGTGATGATCCCTCTGCTTTGCACCCTGGTAGGCTCACTCATTATGGGCCTTATCTACTGCTTCCTCACCGTCACTCTCCGGGCAAATCAGAATGTTACCGGTCTTGCTATGACCACCATGGGCGTTGGCTTCGGCAACTTCTTCGGCGGCTCTCTGATTAAGCTGACCGACAGCGAAGTGCCCTCCATCGCTCTGTCCGCAACCAGCGAGTACTTCAGCAAGAAGCTGCCCTTCGCCGGCAGCCTGGGCTGGTTCGGTGATGTGTTCCTGTCTTACAGCTTCCTTGCTTACGTGGCGATCATCATCGCGCTGATTTGCTCCTTTGTCCTGAACCGCACCCGCATCGGTCTTAGCCTCCGGGCAGTGGGCGAGAACCCCGCCACCGCCGACGCAGCGGGCATTAACGTGGAAAAGTACAAGTATGTGGCAACCTGCATCGGCTCTATGATCGCAGGCCTGGGCGGTCTGTACTATGTTATGGACTACGCTTGCGGCATTTGGTCCAACGACGGTTTCGGCGACCGTGGCTGGCTGGCAATCGCGCTGGTTATCTTCACCGTGTGGAAGCCCTCCTCCAGCATCATCGGCTCTATCCTCTTTGGTGGACTTTACGTGATCCACAACTATATCCCGGGTCTGAGCATGAGCGCCCAGGAGATCTTCAAGATGCTGCCGTATATCGTGACCATCGTGGTTCTGGTGGTTACCAGTATGCGCAGCCGCCGGGAGAGCCAGCCCCCCGCACACTTAGGTCTTTCCTACTTCCGCGAAGAGCGCTAAACAAAAAAAGTACCCCCGAAGCAAAGGCTTCGGGGGTTTCTTTTTGCGTATTAGCCGTAGATCAGGGACTCTGCGTAGCGGGTAGCGATAACGCCTTCGGGTTCGCCGGTCTTCTTGGACTCGGTGAGGATGTGCTCGATGGAGTTGTAGATGTTGTCTACCTTCTCCAAAACAGCAGCTACATTGTAAGGACCGTCAACTTCTGCTGCTGCGTTGATAACGCCGCCGCCGTTGATGACGAAGTCGGGAGCGTAGTAGATGCCGCGAGCCTTCAGCGCGATGCCGGAAGCATCGTCCAGGATCTGGTTGTTTGCGCCGCCGGCAACTGCCTTACAGTTAAGAGCTGCGATGTTAGCAGGGTTCAGGATCGCACCCATAGCGTTGGGGGAGAAGATGTCGCACTCCTGGCTGACGATCTGCTCGGTGGGAACGACCTTTGCGCCGAACTCGTCGGCAGCGCGCTGTGCGATCTCCTTGTTGCTACGGTTCGCAACGATCAGCTTAGCACCGGACTCGTGGAGCAGACGGCACAGATCATAGCCCACCTTGCCCAGGCCCTGAACAGCAATGGTCAGGCCTTCCAGGCTGTCTGCGCCCAGAGCCACCTTAGCGGTAGCGCGGATGCCCTGCCATACACCGCGAGCGGTGAAGGGAGAGGGGTCGCCACTGTTCTGAGGCAGGCCGCAGATGTGGTTGGTCTTGCGGAGCATCACCAGTGCATCGTCGCAGGTGGTGTTCACGTCTTCAGCAGTGATGTAGTCGCCGCCCAGGTT
>JAZSAB010000016.1:0-3600 GCA_045601675.1 Faecousia sp. | reverse complement strand
AGGACGAGAGCGTTGACAGAATCCGCTCCGGCTGCGAAATGTTCAAGGCAGCCTATCCCAACATCCCCGCCGACGGCGAGATGCAGTTCGACGCTGCCGTCTCCCCCCGCACCGCAAAGGCCAAGTTCCCCGGCTCCAAGGTGGCAGGCCACGCCAACACCTTCATCTTCCCCGACATCAACGCCGGTAACATCGGCTACAAGATCTGCCAGCGTATGGGCGGCTTCGACGCTTACGGCCCCATCCTGCTCGGCCTGAACGCGCCCATCAACGACCTTAGCCGCGGCTGCAACGCCGACGAGGTCTACAAGATGGCTATCATCACCGCTGCGCTGGTGTAATTTCTAAAAGCAACACCCCGGGCTGCTCACGCAGCCCGGGGGGTTTGTTATTTCTTATCCTCTTTCGAAATTTCGCCATGCTCCTTTTCGTATTTCTCGATGTCCTTGCGGATCAACATTAGAATGTGCCGGTTGATGGACCGACCCTCATAGTCAGAAACCACATGGAGCTTCCGAAGCAGTTCCTCATCAATACGAACAGACAGATGCTTTTCCATAATTTTCACCTCATTATGAACTTATCTTGCCTTTATTTTAGGTTCATTATGTGGTATAATGTTGTAAATAGGTTCATTATGAACCCACTATTTTATACGAGGTGTGCTATGGAAGAACAAATCAAGGACGAAAACATCGACTATCGAAAAATGTATTATCGCTTGGCAGGTGCGGTGGAGTCGGCAATCCGCCTGCTTGTCGCCGCTCAACAGGAATGCGAGGAAATACTTTTAGAGGAAAGTGCTGAGGAAAACGATTCAGGCGGTCAATGACCGCCCCTACAAACGGACCGTCCAAAGGCCGGTCCCTGTATTTTGGTTAATGAAGAACAATTTTCAATTTTTAATTAAAAAGTCCCGGATTGCTCCGGGACTTTTTCTTATTCCTCAAATATAAGCTCCAGCCAGAGGATATTTGCCTCCTGGCAGGAATCGTTCGTTATAGAAATATGCAGGATATCCGCGTCCGGAAGCTCCGCAGTCACGACCTGCGGCGCCACCTCCGTCACTGCGTAGACGAACTCGCCGCCCTTTACCCCGCCGCCAAACGCGAACCCAAGCTCCGCCTTCTGCTCCCGCAGCGTCACGGTCTGTCCGTTGACAGAAAGGCTTGGGGTAAATGCCGCATCCAATCCCGCCACAAACCGAACGGTTTTGTACGGCTCATGGGTCTGCGCGGTGTATTCATAGGCATCTCCCGGAGCTAAAACGATGGGATACCGCCTGGAGGTTTCTCCGATATGCACGCACCGTCTGGGTAGTCCCTCCGGCTGTTTTGCCGCTGCAAGGCGCTCCGCAAAGCAGCTTTCTAAGGTATATTTTCCGGCTTCGTCCCGCTTCATTTCATAAGAGCTGAAGGAATCTTCCTCAAAGAAATTGAACAGATACACGCCGTCCGCGCCCCGCTCCAGACATTCCCGGGTAAAGCCTCTGACCAGCGCCGGGTTCATAGGGATATGGTACCCACGGCGGCAGGACACCGCCCAATCCGAGCCGCAAAGCAGAATATAGGGTCGGTTTTCTGTGTTCCGCTTTGCAATGCTCTCCCGCCATGCCGCCACAGGCATCTCGAAATTTGTGGGAACATAGAAATTCTCAATACTTACCGTATCCGCGCTGCCATCGGCGACCCAATGGCACACATCCATGCCGTGGGCAAGGTTCTTTTCCTCCTGGGGAAACACCCGGACGGAAAGGCTCAAATTCCGGTCAAAACGGTCCAGCAGCTTCCGGATTCGCTGCATATAACTGTTTAGAATTGTGAAGTCGCTCCGGTCGTCCGGGGATAGCACCGTAGGAAAGCGCAGCCAGTCCAGCTCCACGCCGTCCACCCGGTAGGTGCTCAGCAGTTCCTCGATATAGGCGTAAAAGTAATTGCGCACCGCCTCCTGGGAGAAATCCAGGTCCACACCGTCCCGGTTGACGCTATGGGCGCCGCCGTTTTTCATAGCGAAGTGGGAGTTGACCGCGGGGTTATCTGTATAGTGTCCATCATTCATTCGCACGGAAAGATAGACCTTACAGCCGGCTTTCCGGATATGCTCCGTAAGGAGCTTATAGATATCGATTCCCTGTTGCAGCAGCGGGCGGGCGCAATCATTAAAGGCAGCAAAGTACTTGGAAACGCCCTCTGTGGTGGGACTGAGGGATTTCAGGGTCTGCCCCGCTTCGTCGCGGACCGCGTAGCCGTTTTCGTCGGTTTCGATATCATATAGGTAGCTGTCAAAGACCTGGGAGGGTGTCAGCGCCCGGCGGTAACAGACATTCAGCAGAATAATATCCGGCTTTGCCTCCAAAAAACGGTCTATGTACGCCCGGATGAGCCGGGAGCAGTTTTCCGGGGACAGATCCCCGTTTGCTTTCTCTAAGATCGCAAGATACAGTCCATCAGCGGGAATATTCACCGCCACCAAATGCTTCGCCACAGCCTCGCCCCCTCTCGTAATACTGCCACTACCATACCACAAAAAATGCGGTATGTAAACAAAAAGCACCGGAAGAAACTCCGGTGCTTTTATGCTTTTTCTTACTTGCAGAAGTCCTTTGCGACCTTCACGATGTTCTCGCTGCACAGACCGAACTGCTTTAAGAGGGCAGCTGCGGGGCCGGAGTGACCGAACTCGTCGTTGACGCCAATGCGGCGAACGGCAGTGGGGCACTTCTCGGACAGGCAGGAGCAGACAGCCTCGCCCAGACCGCCGATGATGGAGTGCTCTTCGCAGGTGATGATCTTGCCGCACTTCTTTGCAGCAGCCAGCACCAGCTCCTCATCCAGGGGCTTGATGGTAGCCATATTGATGACCATAGCGTTGATGCCGTCCTTAGCCAGCTCTTCAGCGGCTACGATTGCTTCGTAAACCAGCAGACCATTTGCAATGATGGCAACATCGGTGCCGTCGCGGAGCATCTCGCCCTTGCCGTTCTCGAACTTGTAGTCATCGCCGTGGATGACGGGAACAGCAGCGCGGCCAAAACGCATGTAAACGGGGCCCTGGTGCTTGTAAGCAGCGCGGACCATAGCCTTAGCCTCAACATCGTCAGCGGGGCTCATAACCACCATGCCGGGGATGGTGCGCATCAGACCGAAGTCCTCGCAGCACTGATGGGAAGCGCCGTCCTCACCGACGGAGATGCCGCCGTGGGTAGCGCCGATCTTAACATTCAGGTGGGGGTAGCCGATGGAGTTGCGGATCTGCTCGTATGCACGACCTGCTGCGAACATTGCAAAGGTAGATGCAAAGGGAACCAGACCTGCGGTGGACATACCGGCAGCTGCACAGACCATGTTGGCCTCAGCGATACCGAAATCGAAATGACGCTCGGGGAATGCCTTCTGGAAAGTACCGGTCTTGGTAGCACCGGCCAGGTCAGCATCCAGGACCACCAGGTCCTGCACCTCGGCACCCAGCTCCTTCAGAGCGTTGCCGTAACTATCACGGGTAGCGATCTTAACCATATCTGCCATAATTACATTGCCTCCAATTCTGCCAGCTGGGCCTTCAGTTCTTCCATAGCCTGGGCGTATTCTGCGTCATTGGGAG
>JAZSAB010000015.1:0-12412 GCA_045601675.1 Faecousia sp. | reverse complement strand
ATGAATACTGCCGCAGCCGTTTTTCTGCATAGCACAACCACTTCTTTGCCCATTGCTCGCAGGTAAAGAAGCAATCCATTCCCGTAGGTCTTCTGACTTGTGTCTCAAGCGATGACCTGTCTGCCTTCTCAGGAAAAACCCAATGACTGACTTTCGTCAAAAAACAGATCATCTCGACACTTACAGCGCCGGCAGCGCGGGGACTTGCACCCCATTATCTTGTTCAGCCGGACACGCGACTTGCGACATACCCGGCCACGGGAACTTTTATATTTCGGTAGTATTATAGTCCATTTCTGCGTGGAAAGCAACTGGTTTTTTCTGTAACTTCCGACGCCTTGCGAAAAACGCGCAAATATGGTACAATAAAGAAAAGGAGGGATGGTATGCACCGGGAATATAAGCGCATTGCGCAGCAGCCGAAAACTGCGGTTTTGTTTATCCACGGCATTGTGGGTACGCCCAATCACTTCCGCCCTTTTTTGCCTTTGGTGCCGGAATATTATTCTGCATATAATCTCCTTTTGGACGGACACGGAAAAGGCGTCCGGGACTTTTCCCGGACCTCTATGAAAAAGTGGGAAAAGCAGGTGGAAGCTGCTGTATCTATGCTTGCCGCCACTCATGAGGAGATCATTATCGCCGCCCATTCCATGGGTACGCTTCTTGCCATCGAGCAGGCAGGAAAGTGTGAGAAGGTCAAGGCGCTGTTTCTCCTGGCAGTACCCATCAAAATCCACGTACGGATGCGAAATTGGGTGATCACCACCAAGATTTTCTTTGGTCGCGTTCGTCCTGACGACCACATTACCCTGGCGGCAAGGGACTGTATGGGTGTGGAGTTAAGCAAGAATCCTTTCCTCTATCTCGGCTGGATTCCCCGTTTTTTAGAGCTTTTCCACAAAGTGCGGCAGACGCAAAAGCTGCTCCCTTGTCTTCGGACTCCCTGCGCCGCATACCAGTCTATGGAAGACGAGTTGGTATCCGTCCATTCGGCGCAGTATTTGAAAGACCACTCGGATATGGCAGTTTATACCCTTAAAAACTCCACCCATTACTATTACGATCCCCAAGAGCTTAAAATGCTTACCGACGCATTTGCAGAACTGATGAAATAAGGTAGAAAACATATGAAACTGATGATCATTCGCCACGGCGATCCCGACTACTCCATTGACTCCTTAACCCCCCAGGGACATCTTGAAGCTGCTGCTCTGGCAGAATATATGAAAGACCTGGATGTGAAAGCCTTCTATGTGTCCCCTCTGGGACGGGCGCAGCACACAGCGGACTATACCCTCAAAAAGATGGGAAGAACCGCCGAAACCTTGGATTGGCTTCAGGAATTCCCTCCCAAAATCGAAAAAGTCCACAGAAAAGACGGCAGCGTCACCTGGGACTGGCGTCCCAAGGATTGGGCGGAGCAGGATGCCTTCTATGATACCGAGCATTGGACGGACCACCCCTATATGGTCGCCGGTAATGTCCGACAGGAATACGATCATGTTTGCCGGGAGCTGGATAAGCTCCTTGCAAAGCACGGCTATGAGCGAAACGGACGCATCTATAAGGCAACTGCCGCAAACGAAGACACCATCGTTCTCTTCTGCCATTTCGGCTTAGAGGGTGTGCTGCTGAGCCACCTGCTGAATGTATCGCCTATGGTGATTTGGCACGGCTTCTGCGCTGCCCCCACTTCCATCACCACCATATACACCGAGGAGCGGGAAAAGAACATCGCAAGCTTCCGCATCAGCCGTTTCGGCGATGTTTCCCACTTGTATGCCGCGGGATTAGCGCCTAGTTTCTCCGCCCGGTTCTGTGAAACCTACGATACCCCCGGTCAGCGCCGGGATTAAAAAAGAACTCCGGAAGCTTAGCTTCCGGAGTTTTCTTTGATTTCGTTTAGGTAACGGTCAAGGGCATCGCGCCAATCTGGCAGACGCCGGAAACCGTTTTCGGTAAGTTTTTCTTTGCAAAGGCGGCTGTTTAAGGGTCGCGGCGCTTTGGAAAGACCGTATTCTTCCGTTGTCACAGGGATGACCTTTGTATCTAAGCCCGCCTGGCGGAATATTTCACAGGCAAAATCGTACCAGCTGATGTAGCCACCCTCGTTGGTGGCGTGATATACGCCGTACTTCTCCGAAAGCGCCATATCTGCAAGCAGCACGGCAAGATCCCGGGTATAGGTGGGGGTGCCGAACTGGTCCTTTACCACCCGGACCGTATCATACTTCTTGCCCAGATTCAGCATGGTCTTCACAAAATTATTCCCGTTTTTGCCAAATGCCCAGGCAATACGGACAATGAAATATTTTTCGAGAATGGACCCGACCGCCAGTTCCCCCTCCAGTTTTGTTCTTCCGTAAACATTTACAGGGGAATGGGTTTCGTCCTCCGGCTTTCGGGGGGTATCTCCCCTGCCGTCAAACACATAGTCTGTGGAAATACAGATCAGCTTGCAATCGATTATCTTACACGCAAGGGCAATGTTTTTCGTACCTATGACATTGACGGCATAGGCTTTTTCCGGTTCGTCCTCCGCCGCGTCCACCGCCGTCCAGGCAGCGCAGTGGATCACCACATCCGGCTTTTCTGCTTTCAGTACAGAAGTCACAGCCTCCGCGTCGGTAATATCCAAAGGCACGCCGCAGCTGCGACCGCTGCCCACGGCATCATAGCCCCGGCTTTTCAGCTCCCGCATTACATCGCTGCCTAATTGCCCGGATGCGCCGGTAACAAAAAACTTCAAGTTCTTTTCCTCCAAACCTATTAGCGGTTTGCGTACATTTTCTCGTAATAATCCCGATATTCCCCGGAAATAATGGTCTGCCACCAGGATCTGTTATCCAGATACCAGGCGATGGTCTTTTGGATGCCGTCGGAGAATTTCGTTTCCGGCAGCCAGCCAAGCTCATTGTGGATCTTAGCAGGGTCGATGGCATAGCGCATATCGTGACCCTTGCGGTCGGTAACGAACGTGATCAGGCTCTCCGGCTTATCCAGGGACTTGCAGATCAGCTTTACAATGTCGATGTTTCGCATCTCATTGTGTCCACCGATGTTATAGACCTCGCCAACGCTTCCTTTCCGGACAATCAAATCGATGGCCTTACAGTGGTCTTCCACATACAGCCAGTCCCGGACATTGACTCCCTCGCCGTAAACAGGCAGCGGCTTGTCTTCCAAGGCATTTGCGATCATCAGCGGGATCAGCTTTTCCGGGAACTGGTAAGGTCCGTAGTTATTGGAGCAGCGGCTGATGGTCACCGGCAGACCGTAGGTGCGGTGATAGGCAAGGACCAATAGGTCTGCTGATGCTTTGGAGGCGGAATAGGGAGAGCTGGTGTGGATGGGAGTTTCCTCCGTAAAGAAAAGGTCCGGACGGTCCAGGGGCAGGTCGCCGTAGACTTCGTCGGTGGAGACCTGGTGATAGCGGGTAATGCCGTATTTGCGGCAGGCATCCATCAGCACCTGAGTGCCGAGAATGTTGGTGCGCAGGAACACCTCCGGATCTTCAATAGAGCGATCCACATGGCTCTCCGCGGCAAAATTCACCACCACATCCGGGTGTTCTTCTTCAAAGAGCTTATATACCGCTTTCCTGTCGCAGATATCCCCTTTCACAAAGCGGAAATTGGGATGATCCATTACGGGCGCAAGGGTAGAAAGGTTGCCCGCGTAAGTGAGCTTATCCAGACAGACAAAACGATCGTCCGGATACTTTTCCAGCATATAAAAAAGGAAATTACTTCCGATAAAACCGGCGCCGCCGGTAACGATCATAGTCATAGTTTTCCATTCCTTATCTCAGCGCGTCCACATATTTACCGTCCAGCACATCCTTCAAGTACTGACCGTACTGGTTCTGCTTCAGTTCCTCGTAGGCTCTGAGCATATCCTCCCGGGAGATCCAGCCGTTTAAATAGGCGATCTCCTCCAGGCAGCCGATCTTTCTGTGCTGATGGGTCTCAACCGTGCGGACAAAGTTGGTGGCATCCACCAGGGATTTATGGGTACCGGTATCCAGCCAGGTAAAGCCCTGACCCAAAAGCTCCACATTCAGCTCTCCGTTTTGGAGATAGATGCGGTTGAGATCGGTGATCTCCAGCTCGTTTCTTGCGCTGGGTTTCAAGCTCTTTGCGTACTGCACCGCCCGGTTATCATAGAAGTAAAGACCGGTGACGCAGTAATTGCTCTTGGGTTTTTCGGGTTTTTCCTCGATGGAAACAGCCTTGCCCTGGGCATCGAATTCCACAATGCCAAAGCGCTCAGGATCGTCCACATAGTAGCCGAAAATCGTTGCGCCCTTGCCGGATTCGGCATTCTCCACCGCAGCCTTCAGCCGCTTTGTAAGACCGTGTCCCGCAAAGATGTTGTCGCCCAGTACCATCGCCACCGAGTCACTGCCAATAAACTCCTCGCCGATGATAAATGCCTGGGCAAGTCCGTCGGGACTTTCCTGCACCGCATAGGAAAGGCGCAGTCCAAATTGCTTTCCGTCCCCCAGCAGCGCCTCAAATCTGGGAGTGTCCTCCGGGGTGGAGATGATCAAAATATCCCGGATGCCGGCGTTCATCAGCACACTCATGGGATAGTAGATCATAGGCTTATCGTAAATGGGAAGCAGCTGCTTAGAGGTCACATATGTCAGCGGATAGAGCCGTTTACCGGAACCGCCTGCCAAAATAATACCCTTCATTTTGCTTGCCTCCCTTGTTCTCTCACCGATTATCGGCGCCCTGCTTTTCGATGACTACCTTAATGGTCTTTAAAATGATCTTCAGGTCCAAAAGCAAGGACCAGTGCTTGATGTAATCCACGTCCAGCTGGACGACTTCCTCGAAATTTGTGATGCGGCTTCTGCCGCTGACCTGCCATGCGCCGGTGATACCGGGCTTGACCGCAAGTCTTGTGCGGTGATGCTGCTCGTACTTTTCCCACTCATCCGGCGTGGGAGGACGGGTACCCACTACGCTCATATCGCCCTTAAGGACGTTCCAGAACTGGGGGAACTCATCCAGCGAATGGCTGCGCATAAAGTGACCGATGCCCTTAATAATACGGGGATCGTTCTTCATCTTGAACATTCTGCCATCCTTGATGTTATTCTTTGCCATAAGTTCCTTTTTACGCTCTTCGGCATCCAAATACATGGAGCGGAACTTATAAATATAGAATCTTCTACCGTTTTCGCCGATACGCTCCTGCTTGAAGAAGATCGGTCCGGGGGACTTGATATAGATAATGGGACCCAAAACAATGCACAACAGACCAGTGATTATCGTACCGATCACGCCGCAAACGATATCGATGGTGCGCTTAAAGAACATCTGACGGGAATCCACCACATTGATGTTCTGGCTCATGACCATATAGCCACCCAGCTCCTCCAGGACCCGGTGGGTGCTGGTCTTGTTGACCTTTGCCAGGGCTCTGTGGACGGTAATGCCCATAGAAAGGCACTTGCCCACAAGTTCGTTGCTATTGTCGGGGTCCAGCTCGGTGCACAGGAATACCTCGTCCACCCACTCATGGGTCAAAAACTGCATGAGCTCGTTTCTGTCGCTGATGCAGGGGATCTCTTCCGGCAGACCGGGAAGTCTACCCTCCAAGTCATGGATCGCCACCGCCCGGATCTGAAACTCTGCAACACGGTCCTGGGTGAACGTCTCAATAAGGGAAAGGCAGTTATCCGCATCGCATACCAGCAGGATACCACGCTGATCCCAACCCCGGCGCTTCAGGCTCCGCAGCCAGGTCTTCAGCAGCATACGACCGCCGTAAACAAGCACCACTGCGACGATGGGATAAGCACCCATCATCAAACGGGAGAAGTTGGCGGAAGTCTTGGTGATAAACAGCCAAAGCACCATGCCCAGATACACAAAGCCCACGATCTGGACCGTGCTGAACAGTTCCCGCTTATAGCTTCTGCGCAGGATCTTCTTGTGATTATGCAGGGAAAACGCCGCCACAAGGTAGGCAAGCGCAATAATAACGGTCATACCGCTCTGATCACCCTCGCCGAAATACTGCAGTGAGCCGTAACGCAGGATATGGGCAATCACCAGCGCGATCTGCAGCAAAATAAAATCCACCAGCATGAAATCCAAATGTTTCAGCCAGGAGGAATCTTTTCTTTTATACATAAAGCCTCTTTTCTCCTTTTCTTCTCTCAAGAAAAAAGCACATAGTAATAGTTATTATAATACCGATACATAATAACACAAAATGTCCGATTTGTAAACTCTTTTGCAAAAAGTAACACCCCTGCAGGAAAGCAGGGGTGAAAAAACTTAATCCTGATTACGCAAAACGATCTCGCCGGTGGCAGGATTCATCGCATCTACGATAGCTAAGGACTCCAGCTGGTAGCCTAAATTACGAATGGTCTTGCCGCCTGACTGGAAGCCTTTTTCCACGGCAATGCCGATGCCCGCTACGGTTGCTCCCGCCGCCTGGATCAGCTGGATAAGACCCTGGAGCGCACAGCCATTGGCAAGGAAATCGTCAATGATAAGAACGCTCTCGCCTTCCTTGAGAAACTGCTTGGAAACGATGACCGTATTGGTATTTCCGTGGGTAAAGGATTTTACCTGCACATTGTACATATCGCCGTCGATATTGATGCTCTTGCTCTTTTTTGCAAACACAACGGGCACATCGAAATACCGGGCAACAATGCAGGCGATACCGATGCCGGAGGCCTCGATGGTCAAGATCTTGTCGATCTTCTTACCTTCGAATCTGCGTTTCCATTCCTTGCCCATTTCTTCAAAAAGGGCAATGTCCATCTGATGGTTGAGAAAACGGTCCACTTTCAGCACGTTTCCCTCTTTTACCACACCATCTTTCAGGATTCTCTGTTCTAATGCGTTCATATCTTCTCGTCCTTCCCGGCAAAGGCGCCTGTTTGTTGTTCACTACTATACCACGGCAGCCGGGATTATTCAAGGGTTTCCGCCATTTTTAAACAAAAAATCGCCTTAGGACATGATCCTAAGGCGATTTTTTGTTATGGAATTGGGATCAGGAGCATTCTGCCGCTTTCCGGCTCTTCCTCAAGATTGTTGGCTTTTCGAATGGCATCTACGGTCGTGCCGCTGCTTTTCGCCATTTCCCAAAGGCTGCTGTCCCCCGCTCTGCACAAAACCAAGCTGGGGCGACCGGGATCCGGCTCTTTTTTCTCTCCCATCTCGAGGCCTCTTACCATGGTGATCCCCTGCTTTGCAGTTGTCACCGTATCAACAGCAAACTCCCCCCGCAGCTGGATGCTGGTCCCGCCAAAGCTGACCTGGGGTCTACCGGTGCTGCGCACCAACGCCGCAACCGCACTGTCCCGGGACGCAGGCATATCCCAAATTCCTTCGCAACGCGCAGCGAGATTCTGGAGATTCCCCTCTCCATCGTAGTAGAGGAGTTGGAACTGACCCGGCACCTCCACATCCACGATCCCGTCCCCGGGCAGCACGCTTCCCTGGTCCGGCAGGAAACTGATATCCGCCATACGGGTGCCCTCCGTCTGCACGGTCTGCTCCACGGTCACAGTATCGCTGCGCCGGTCCAACACCGCCGCCATCTGCACCTGCTCTGTTACGGGTTTTACTTCCCTGTTCGGGCAGTAGGCATCCTCCACCACATCCATCACGACCCGGTCGTAGACCGTATACTGGCTGGTGATGCCGGCTTTCATTTTTACCTTTCCGTCTTCCTCTTTTTCAAGCTCCAATCCCGTCACTGCCGGGATCACGGTCACGCTGGCGCTTTGGTCGTAAGTACCCTCCAGTTCCGCATACTGGGAAAAGGGAAATTCTAAATCACAGAAATGAAGATCCCCGTCTTCTCCCTTATAGAACAGATGCAGATTACCGTTTCCACGGAACACCGCCTTGCCTGCCATAACTTTTTCATCTAAGATTTCCGGCTGCAGCGTGTAATAGATCCAGCTTTCCATGCCCGGCACACCGGCTGGTAAAACAAGATCTTCTTCTAAGGAGAAGGGCTTCTCCCCTGCCTCCACCGGCAGCTCTACCGGATAGGTGTTTTTCAGCAGCTGCACACCGTCCGGTAGCTTTTCCGGCAAATACGCCGCGGTTTCCCCCGGTACAACCGCCTGCCCAAGTACGCTTACACCAATGCGTACCAGGAGCTTCCTGGCGGAAATGCACCTTGCATCCACGCTGCGTAGCAGGCACGACGCCAGGATATTCCCGTCCCTCTGCACCTCCGGCAGATCCCACTTTACCTGGAACGGGATCCAGGACTCTACGCACTGAAGCGCGCCGCCCTCCTCAGGAGCATAAAGCACCCACACCATCACGCCGCCGGAGACATTCATATTGCCGCTGCGCCACTGCTTGCCCCGCAGAAGCACCTGTCCCCAGGCACCCAAAACCTTACCGATATCCGGCATGCCGTCCCCTACCCGGACCTCCTGGGTCTGCTCTGTACTGCGCACTTCCCACTTGACCTGTTGCAGGCAGGGATATATGCTTTTTCGAAACTGAAGTTCCAAAAGAATCACTCCTCACATAAGCCTTGACAGTAAATTCTATTCTGCCGGGGACAAGATTATACCGCTTATTTTCTGCGAATGATACACAAACCCGTCAGGATCACACCCACTCCCAAACAGTGACAAAAAAACGCTCCGGTGAGCCAGGTTCCAACCAGCACACCAAAACCAAAGGCAACCAGCACCATACCCCAAAGCTGGTTATATCGGCACATAAAAAACACCCCCTGCCCTATGGTATGCAGAGAGTGTTTTTCATATATTTCTTTTTTAACTTAAGGCATCCTTGCAGGCGGCAAGGACCTGGGACGCGACGGGAAGGCATACAGTACTGCCGTAACCGCCGTCTTCCACGCAGACGATGAACGCCAGGGGGTATCTTTCGTCGGATACGAAGCCCGCAAGCATTGCGTTTGGCTTCTTTTCGCCGCCCACTTCGCCGGTACCGGTCTTCGCGCAGACCATAAGGTCCGGGAAGTTCCAGTCGCCGTACTTTTCCTCCACATTGGACCGGAGATAGCTTGTGATCCGCTCGGCGGTTTCCTTGGACATAATGCGGCTCCGGTTTACCGTATCCGCACGGTAGGTGGTGGTCAGACCTGCAGAGATCTCCTCCACCAGATAGGGTTCAACACCCTTACCCCCTGCGGCGATGGCGCCCATGAAGGTCATAAAGGCGCAGGGATTTACCAGGTCCTTGTGCTGACCGATGCCGCTCCAGGCAGCATTGGCATCCATAATGGGATCTACCTCAAAATTACCCTCGGCGGTGGTAATTCCGTCGAAGGAAATGGGATCGTTGATGCGGAATTTCTCCACATACGCCCTTAGCTTTTCCGGTCCTAACTTTTCAATCAGCTGGGCAAAAACGCAGTTGCAGGAATTGCGGAACGCCGTCTGCAGATCCTGGTCGAAATGGCTGCCCTCACAGGTAATTTCGTCGTTGCCAAAGGCATAGGTGCCGTTGCAGACGAACTTTTCTTCCAAAAGCTCCGGCATCTCCTCCAGCACCGCCGCCAAGGTCACGATCTTATAGATGGAGCCAGGGGTATATACAGACTGGGTAAACCGGTTGTAATATAGGCCCTCAAAGGCTTCTGCGTCCTGGGAAAGCTCCGGCACATTGTCCGGGTCGTAGGTAGGCGTGGTCACCGCGCACAGAAGCTGACCGGTCTTATAGTTGTACACCGCCACCGTACCCTTATAGCCACTCATTGCCTCCAGGGCCGCCTTTTGAACCTTGGCAGAAACCGTAAGGGTTGCTGTGCCGCCGTTCTGCCCGTAGGTATACACGCCGTTTAGAAGATCAAACCCCGCAAGCTGGGAGGCGTAATGGGTAAGCGCCGGGGCGCTGATGCTGCCGTAGCGGTCGCCTACTAAGTGGACGGTTGCTTTTCGCAGCGCTTCCTCTTCCGCATAGGTCCGGTCACCGGTCATATCCAAAAGCAAAACGCCGTCCTTGTCCGTAACCGAGCCGCAGCCGATGTTGCCGCCGTTATACACATGGGGAGAGCCGGGGAAGATCACCCACTGCCGGGCCTCGATGGCATATTCGCAAATAAAGAACACAAAACCTGCCAAAAGGATCGCTGCGATCAAAAGTGCAACCGCGGTGCGTCCTGCGATTCTATTCATCCGCTTTCCCTCCTTTGTGCAGTCGAACGGCAAAGCTGGCGTTCTGCCGGGTATCCGCCGCCTTGATAAAGGCAAGCAGTCCCCAGGCGCAGATCATACTGGAGCCGCCGTTGGAGAGGAATGGGAAGGTAACGCCGGTAAGGGGCAGCACATCCACCGTTCCCAAGGCATTGAGGATCACCTGCACCAGCAGGATGCAGGCAGAGGTACAGGCGCCGATGGTATAAAAGCTGCTTCTGCCCACCGTTGCGGACCGCACCACAAACACCGCCAGGGCCACAATGCTCAATAACATCATGACCACCATAATGAGTCCCCACTCCTCGCCGAGGGTGGCGATGACCACATCGGAGTCTGCCGCAAAGACATATTTCATCCAACCCCTACCCGGTCCGAGACCCAGTAAGCCGCCGGATGCCATACACATCAGCGCTCTGGTCTGCTGATAGCCGCCGTCCAAAGGCACCTCCCAAATGTGGCGCCAGGAAGCGAATCTGCGCAGAGCGTGGGGAGCGATCTTCAGCGCCACCACACCGGCAAAGCCTAAGGCGGTCAGCGCCAAAGCGATGGTACCTAAGTTTCCGGAACGCAGGTACGCGATGACCAAAAAGGCGCTGAAGAAAATAAGCGCCGTGCCGAAATCGTTCATAAGCGCCAAACATCCGCAAACCATGGCGGAATAGGCAATGAACAGGAACAGATTGCGCTTTTTCACCAGTCTGTCCATGGCGGATGCGCCGGCAAACACAAAGCAGACTTTACTCAGCTCCGACGGCTGCAGGCTGAAAGAGCCGATGATCAGCCAGTTTTTCGCGCCGTAATACTCCGTGCCGAATACTAAGGTGATCAGCAAGAAGCCGATGCCGGCAACCGCCGCGAAATAACGCATGAGCTTTGCCCGCTCTAAGTTCCGCAGCGCCCAGCCCACCAGCAGGAATGTGCCAAGTCCCAAAGCGATGGCGATGAGCTGCTTAACCGTTTCCTCGGGTTTGACAGCGCAGATTGCGCACATACCCATGGTGGTCAAGAAAAATGCGATGGTTTCCACCTCAAAGGCGGTGCGGCGGATGGCGGTATAAAAGAGCATTAAAAGCCACTGGGCTACAATGATGCCGCCAAAGCCCAAAAGCACCGGCTGAACGCTTTCGCCGATTCCGCTGAGGGCATAACCCAGGGCGCAAAGACACTGAAATACGGTCAAAAGCAGGAGATTTCCGAAACCGGAAAAGAAAGACGATGCCTTGGTGCGAATCTGCGCCAGGCGCTGCTCCTGCTTCTTCGTAATAGGCTGCAGTACCATTTCCACTCCGCCGATGGAGATCACATCCTCCGGCTTGAGCGCCCATATTTTCCGCTTTTTGCCGTTAATCAGGATGCCGCCGGAAGAGTCCGTGTCCGTAATGGTCCAGCTGCCATCATCGTAACGGGTCAGAACGCCGTGACTTTTGGAGACGGTGGGTGCGTCGATGACGATGTCGCTGCGTTTTGCTCTGCCGATGACGTTTTCCCAGTGGGTAATGGGGATCTTTTTGTCATCCTTCATGCACAGCCACGCCCATATCTCCGGCTCTCTGCGGTAGGTAAGGAGGGGCTTTATACAGCGAAACAGGATCAAAAACGCCAAAATAGGCGCAACATACCGCAGAACGCTATTATAGACATTACTGTATACACTTTGCGCCTGCTGGATGGTCGTGACTAAGTCTGCCATATTGCCACCTCCTTTGAAGAAAATTAAGAATTATGCTTCCATTTCCCGGAGAAGTGCGATCTCCCGGGCATAGCCGGGAAGCTCGTTGGGAGTTTCTAAGATCATGGGTTTTCCCCGCAGAACAGGGTGACCCACTATATTTTTAAATGCAGGGAGTCCGAGGCTTCCCTCGCCTAAGCAGGCGTGGCGATCCTTATGGCTGGCAAAAGGATTTTTGGAATCGTTCAAGTGCAGCGCCATCAGCTTTTCCATACCGATCACTTTATCGAATTCTTCCAAAACGCCGTCTAAGTTATTTACGATATCATAACCTGCGTCGTAAACATGGCAGGTATCCAGGCATACACCGATCCGGTTACCGCCAACGCCGTCGATGATATCCCGCAGTTCCTCAAATCTGCCGCCGATCTCGCTGCCCTTGCCCGCCATGGTTTCCAGCAGAACCGTTACGGGATACTCGTGTTTCAGCGCCCCAATCAGGGCATCGCAGATTTGGTGAATGCCGGTCTCCGTCCCCTGCCCCACATGGCTGCCGGGATGGAAATTAT
>JAZSAB010000014.1:0-4287 GCA_045601675.1 Faecousia sp. | reverse complement strand
TGACCTGCGGTCTTCTGCATCTGATCGGCAGCCAGGTGGATCAGCAGGTCGGAGACCATCAGCACGGGATCCTCGGGATCTTCGCCGATAGTAACATTGACAGTCGTGCCGTCCTTGCGGCAGACAACACCATGGAGCGCCAGCTCCACAGTGGGCCACTGGTACTTCTTGATGCCACCGTAGTAATGGGTCTTCAGATATGCGATCTCCGCATCCTCGTAGAGGGGGTTGGGCTTAATGTCCATACGGGGAGAATCCACATGGGCAGCGCAAATATTCGCGCCGTTTGCCAGGGACTCCTTGCCAACCACCGCCAAGGCGATGGCCTTGCCGCGGTTATTGTAGTAGATCTTGTCGCCGGGCTTTGCGTCCATGCCGGGAACGAAAGGCTTGAAGCCGTTCTTCTCAGCCTCGGCAACTGCCCAAGCGGTAGCCTCACGCTCGGTCTTGCAGGCATCCATAAATGCCATGTAGCGCTTGCAGTAAGCGTTCATTTCCTCTCTCTGCTGGGCGGAAATACGGGTATAGCCGTTCTTCTTCTCCGCAAGCAGAGCGGTGCGCAGTTCTTCAGTAGTCATATTCATTCTCCTTTACGGTTTTTCTTTCATTATATCCAAGCGTTTTAAAAACGCAAGGCATTTTTCCCGAAAAGCTTCTTCCGTGCCGTCATTTTCCAGGTGGTAGCGGCACAGCTTTATAAATTCCTCCCGGTCCTTTTGGGCGCGGATCCGCTTGGCGGCATACTCCCTGGAGATGCCGTCCCGGGCAATGAGTCTTTCGATCCGCAATTCTTCCGGAGCGGTGATCGCCACGGTCACATCGCAAAGCTCCGCAAGACCGCCCTCAAAAAGTCCGATGGCATCGATGGCCGCCAGTTTCGGATGGTTTTCAAGCTCCGAAAGCACCTTATCTTTTACCGCGGTGTGGGTGATGCGGTTTAAGTCCAGAAGTGCCGCTTCATCGGAAAACACAAGGTTTCCCAAAGTTTTTCTGTCTAAAACGCCATCTGTTACCGTTCCGGGGAAGCGGTTTTCGATGGCAAAAAGCAGCTCTTTATCGGTTATAAGCAGGTTGTGGTAGATGGCGTCGCAATCCAGCACGATGCCGCCCTGCTCCCGGATCACATTTAAAAATGTGGTCTTGCCGCTGCCGGTGCCGCCGGTGATTCCAATGATCATACCTCTTCCTCCCCGTCCACAATGCGGAACGCGGCGGCTTTTTTCAGCCGGTTCTGCACAGCATAGGCAATGCCGCCGCCTACGGGACACCGGGCATAGACTCTCTTTACATCAGGGTCGTCCAGCTGCCGCAGAGCATCGAAAAGTCCCGCGGAAAGGGTCTTTGCATCCGCTTCCTCGCCGTATGCCAGGGGATTCATTTCTTTATACAGCTCCAGCTCTTCCCGGAAGCACAGCACCCGGTCGCCGGGCTGCCAATGTCTTGCGATGTATGCCGCCGCCTTTTCCCGGCTGCCGGACACGATGAGCACCTCACACTCCGGGGCATAATGGCGGTACTTCATTCCGGGGGCTTTTACCACCGCGTCCTTATCGATCTGGGCGGTAACCGCCTTGTCCACGGTGATCTCCCCAAGAACCTCCCTAAGCTGCTCCGGGGTAATGCCGCCGGGACGCAGCAGCCGGGGCGGATTCTCCGTCAAGTCGATAATGGTGGACTCCACACCTACCCGGCAAGGACCTCCGTCCACCACAGCGGCGATCCTGCCGTCGTGATCGTGGAGCACATGCTGGGCGGTGGTGGTGGAAGGCTTTCCGGAGATATTGGCGGAGGGCGCTGCCACAGGGCAGCCGCTGAGCCGGATGATCTCCCGTGTAACCGCGTTTTCCGGGCAGCGTACCGCTACGGTGGGAAGACCTGCAGTGGTGCATTTCGGCACGATATTCTTTGCGGGCAGGACCATGGTTAGGGGTCCCGGCCAGAACTTTTCCGCCAGAATATAGGCGCTTTCCGGAATATGGTGGCAGAAATCTTCGATCTGCTCCGCGCCGGTAATATGGAGGATCAGGGGGTTATCCTGGGGGCGACCTTTCGCCTGGAATATCTTGGCAACCGCGGCGGGGTTCAGTCCGTCGGCGCCCAAACCGTACACGGTTTCTGTGGGCAGCGCCACCAGCTCTCCGTTTTTGATAAGCTCCGCGGCAATCGCCGCCGTTTTCGTATCCGTGGCTTTTAAGTACAGCGTCTCCATATTTCCACCTCCTTGGGAGCAAATTTCGCATTTCCCCTATTTTACCGCATATTGCCGGGAAATACAATCCTTTTTGCAAAAAAGCAGGGTCACCCATTGGGTGACCCTGCAAAATGTATCGAATTAAACAGTGGGCTGGTTGGCTGCCTCGATGATCTTGACGAACTTCTCAGGAACCAGGGAAGCGCCGCCGATCAGACCGCCGTCGATGTCGGGCTGAGCCAGCAGCTCGAAAGCGTTCTTCTCGTTCATGCTGCCGCCGTACAGGATGGAGACCGCGCGGGCATTCTTGGAGGAGTACAGCTTGCGAACCACGGAGCGGATCATCTCACAAACTTCCTCTGCCTGCTCGGGAGTAGCGGTCAGGCCGGTGCCGATGGCCCAGATGGGCTCGTAGGCAATGATGACCTTGCGGATCTTCTCCTCGGGAACGTTCTTCAGTGCCAGCTTGATCTGCATGGTGATGTGCTCGGCAGTGATGCCGTTCTCACGCTGCTCCAGAGTCTCGCCGCAGCACAGGATGGGGATCAAGCCTGCATCCAGGGCAGCCAGGACCTTTGCATTGACATCTGCGTCGGTCTCGCCGTACATCTCGCGGCGCTCGGAGTGACCGATGATTACATACTTGCAGCCAGCGTCTACCAGCATATTGGTAGCGATCTCACCGGTGTAAGCACCGGATGCCTTTGCGTTGCAGTTCTCTGCGCCGATGCCAACGCGGGTCTCACGCATAGCGCGGACAGCTGCGGGGATGCAGATAGCGGGCACGCACAGAGCGATGTCGCACCAACGACCCTTGGGCATAATTGCCTTCAGCTGGGACATAAACTCCTTGGTCTCGGAGGGGGTCTTGTTCATCTTCCAGTTACCAGCGATAACTGTCTTGCGGTACTTTCTGTTCATTTCTTTCTTCTCCTTCAATATATACGCATCGCCACGCGATGTGGATTTACAAAGTTGGGGCAGAGCGGAGGGGTGCCTCCGCTCTGCAGAAGGTTTTGTGTTAAATTACTTGTCCTCCAGACAAGCAATACCGGGCAATTCTAAGCCTTCCAGGAACTCCAGGGAAGCGCCGCCGCCGGTGGAAATGTGGGTGATGTGGGAAGCAAAGCCCAGCTGCTCGCAAGCTGCTGCGCTGTCGCCGCCGCCAACGATGGTGGTAGCGTCGCTGTCAGCCAGTGCCTGTGCAACAGCGATGGTGCCCTTTGCCAGAGTGGGGTTCTCGAAGACGCCCATGGGACCGTTCCAAACAACGGTCTTGGCAGCCTTTGCTGCAGCAGCAAACTCTGCGCATGCCTTAGGACCGATGTCCAGACCCATCTTATCCTCGGGAATTGCGGTGCAATCCACGTAATCAACGTCGATCTCAGCGTCGATGGGAGAGGGGAAGGAAGCGGCAACTGCGGTGTCAACGGGCAGCAGCATCTTGACGCCCTTAGCCTCAGCCTTAGCCATCATTTCCTTGCAGTACTCCAGCTTCTCGTTGTCAACCAGGGACTTGCCGACGGTGTAGCCCTGAGCAGCCAGGAAGGTGTAAGCCATACCGCCGCCGATGATCAGGGTGTCCACCTTCTCCAGCAGATTGTTGATTACATTGAGCTTATCGGAAACCTTAGCGCCGCCCAGGATCGCCACGAAGGGACGCTCGGGGTTAGCCAGAGCCTTACCCATGATGGAAACTTCCTTCTGTACCAGGTAGCCGGAAACAGCGGGCAGGTAGTCTGCAACACCTGCGGTGGAAGAGTGGGCGCGGTGTGCGGTACCGAAAGCGTCGTTTACGAAAACATCAGCCAGGTCTGCAAGTGCCTTAGAAAGCTCAGGATCGTTCTTGGTCTCGCCCTTGATGTAACGGGTGTTCTCCAGCAGCATCACATCGCCGTCGCGCATAGCGGCAGCCTTGGCCATGGAGTCTTCGCCTGCCACGTCAGCAGCCATAATGACTTCCTTGCCCAGCAGCTGGGAGATGCGCTCAGCCACCACCTTCAGGCTCAGCTCCGGCTTCCACTCGCCCTTGGGCTTGCCCATGTGGGAGCACAGGATCACCATGGCACCCTTGTTCACCAGATACTCGATGGTGG
>JAZSAB010000013.1:0-4986 GCA_045601675.1 Faecousia sp. | reverse complement strand
CCCCTTTTTTTGCGGATATACGGAATTTTTTGGATAAAATCCCTTGACTTTTGTCTGCAAGACCGATATAATGTTTTAGCCTGCGTGTGCAGGCAATCCTTGCTCACGGCGCGACCGTGGGCCAAAAGTCCAAAAGGAGGTGCAAACAACATGGCTAAGATCACCGGTAAGTACGAGGTGCTTTACATCATCGACCCTGCTCAGGGCGAAGAGGGCATCGCCGCACTTGTGGAAAAGTTCAAGGCAATGGTGGAGGCGGAGGGTACTCTGTCTAACATTGATGAGTGGGGTAAGCGTCGTATGGCTTACGCTATCAATGATCTGACCGAGGGCTACTATGTTCTGATGAACTACGAGTCCAAGCCCGAATTCCCCGCAGAGCTGGAGCGTGTGATGAAGATCACCGAAGGCGTCCTGCGCTGCCTGACCACCGTAGTGGAGGAGTAATACTATGCTCAACCATATCACCATTATGGGTCGACTGACCCGGGATCCCGAATTGCGCCGTACCGGCACCGGCACTGCCGTTGCCAGCTTCACCGTCGCTGTTGACCGCGATTTTGGCGGCAGAGACGGCGGCGAAAAGGAAACTGATTTCATTGACTGCGTTGCTTGGCGTCAGACCGGAGAATTTGTCTCCAAGTATTTCACCAAGGGCTCTATGATCGTGGTTTCCGGACGGTTGCAGATTCGCAGCTGGAATGATAAGGACGGCAATAAGCGCCGTACTGCCGAAGTCGTTGCAGACAATGTATACTTCGGTGAGGCTAAGCGTGGCGACAATGCCGCTGCTCCTGTATCTAGCCCCAGCTTTGGCGGCTACACCGCACCCAGCGCTCCCGCATCCGACTTCGCGATGCTGGAAGACGATGATGCCCAGCTGCCCTTTTAAGTAACCACAATATCGGCGGTTACTATGATCGAACTTTTCTACTATTTCTTAAGGAGGTTAATTCCATGGAAAACGAACGCGTTGCTCGTCCCCGCAAGCGCAAGAAGGTTTGCGCATTTTGCGTGGATAAGATGACCAGCATCGATTACAAGGATACTGCAAAGCTTCGCCGTTACCTGTCCGAGCGTGGCAAGATCCTGCCCCGCCGTACCACCGGTACCTGCGCAGCTCACCAGCGTGCGCTGACTTCCGCTATTAAGCGTGCCCGTCAGATCGCTCTGCTGCCCTACGTTGCTGAATAATTTAAAAAGTCAAACCTCCGGGAATCCCCCGGAGGTTTCTTTTAGCCAAAAATGAATGATTTTACTGCGCCTCCCTTGCCTAAAGGGTTATCTTGCCATTGTGACGGATTTTAGCATTTCTATGAGCAGATCCCAAAAAGTCAGGCGGTTCACGCTGGTTTCAGCCACCATTGGAATTTCTGCCAATATCTGCTCACCGGCTTTTACGGTCATTGTGCCCAGGCGCTGTCCTTTGGTGACAGGGGCGGAAATTTCCGGCTCTAATGTTACTTCCGTGGTCACATCTTTTTTCTGGGATTTATCAATGATCAGAGAATTTTCTGCGTTGGGTACGGCTTTTACAGAGGAAGCTGCGCCTAATTTTACGGGAATTTCCGTGTTTACATCCACAGCCGGCTGCACAAGTGAGAAATTGGCAAAGCCGTAGTCAAGAAGCGCCTTACAGGCGGCAAACCGCTCTTTTGAGGTCTCGCAGCCCATTACCACGGCGATCAGCTCCATATCCTCCCGCACAGCAGAGGCGGACAAACAATACCCGGCTGCGGCGGTAAAGCCGGTTTTTAAGCCTGTGGCGCCGGAGTAAAACCGCACCAGCTTATTGGTATTGGAAAGCCCGAAGGTGCCGTTTCGCACCGTATCCATCCAGATGGTGGTAAATTTCTTAATATCCGGGTGGTTTTTCAGAAGCTCTCTGGACATAATGGCAATATCGTGAGCAGAGGTTTTGTGATCTTTAGCGGCGGCATCGTCGTCAAGGCCGGTGCAGTTGACAAAATGGGTATCGTTCATCCCCAGCTCCTTTGCCCGCTTGTTCATCAGCTCCACAAAGGCTTCCTCGCTTCCGGCGATGTGCTCTGCCATAGCGCAGGCGCAGTCGTTGGCAGAGGAAATGGCAATGGATTTTACCATATCCGTGACGGACATAGTCTCTCCGACCTTTAAGTAGATCTGACTGCCACCCTTTGCGGCGGCGGTTTCCGAGGCGGTAACCATATCGTCCCAGCTGATGCGGTGATCGTCAATGGCTTCCATAATTAAAAGCATCGTCATTACCTTTGTGACGCTTGCCGGGGCTAAGGGCGTATGAGAATTGGACTCATAAAGGACAGTTCCCGTTGCCAGATCCATTAACACCGCGCTTTTTGCCGGTACTTCCAGCCCGGCGGCGCTTACAGCCATTGGGAATATCCCTACCAATAAAAACATAACGGTGATATAACAAAATACACGCTTCATATTTAAGACCTCCCCAAGTCTTTTCATTGACTTTCTTTGGTCTAACATATGAAGCGTGTCCTAAAAATATGATACACTTGTTAAAGAGATGTCATTGTGAGGGGCGGAGCCCCGTGACAATCCGTAAATCCCTATCCGTAACGGATTCCCACGACCAGTTTGCAAACTGGTCTCGGAATGACAAGGGGTCTGCTAAAAATTTGGAATGTAGTGAGTGTCGGCGGCGGTTGATTCCTGGGTGAAGCCTTCCAAATCGTTCAAATACATCCAGCTCAGGACCGCATCGTATTCTTCTTCTGTAACAGGACGGTCAAAGGGCGCAGGCAGACCGGGCATAGGGGTATATTGGCGCATCAGACTCACCAAAACTTCCCCCTTTTTGAAATTATCCCCGATCCAGTCCAGCACGCCCAGGGAGTTGTTGATCTGTCCGGGTAAGATCAAATGACGGATGATCACGCCCTTGACGATTTTATCTCCTTGCCACACCACAGGACCTACCTGGGCAACCATTTCCCGGATGGCGGCGGTGGTAACTTCGAAATAGTCAGAAACACCGGAGAGGTATCTACCCAATCCATCGTCGCTGTATTTTAAGTCGGGAAGATAAATATCCACAAGACCTGCAAGGGCTTTGACGGTTTCTGCCCGTTCATAGCCACCGCAGTTATACACCACAGGCACAGGAAGCTTGGGGGATAATGCCGGGATGATGGTGGGAAGATAGTGGGCCGGGGTGACCAGATCGATGTTTTCCGCGCCCTGGGCGATCAAATCTTCAAAAAGTTTGCGCAAAGCGGCGGAGTCCATAGGCTGACCCACAGCAGTTTTGCTGATCGCCCTGTTTTGACAGTAGATACATCCCAAGGTACAGCCGCCAAAGAACACAGCGCCGCTGCCACCGTTACCTGCCAAAACCGGTTCTTCCCACTTGTGGAGCATAGATTTTGCCACCAAAGCGGTGTCCGGTGCGCCACAAAAGCCGGTTTTCCCGGCAGTACGGTCAATATTACATTCCCGGGGACACAATTTACAGTTTACATAATTCATAAAATAGGATTTGTAGGGGGCGATGCCCACATCGCCCCGCCGGGTGCGTTTATTATCTTATGCAAACGGGTCGATGTGGGCATCGGCTCCTACATATTCATAATGATTGCAGAGGTTAATTATGATAAAAGGCTGTATCGGGTGATACAGCCTTTTGTTGGTTTATTAGCCAAATACGCTGAGCAGGAAGCCTGCAGCGATGGCAGAACCGATAACACCGGCCACATTGGGGCCCATAGCGTGCATCAGCAGGAAGTTGGCAGGATTTGCCTTTTGACCTTCCTTATTGGCAACACGGGCAGCCATAGGAACGGCGGAAACGCCCGCAGAGCCGATGAGGGGATTGACCTTTCCCTTGGTGAGCTTGTACATCAGTACGCCACCCAGCAGACCGCCGCAGGTGGACAGGATGAATGCAGCCACGCCCAAAACCACGATAGACAGAGTCTTAATGGTCAGGAAGGTGGAGCCAACCATCGTTGCGCCAACGGACAGGCTGAGCAGAACGGTGACAATGTTCATCAGCGCATTCTGGGCAGTGTCAGACAGACGGTCGGTAACGCCGGTTTCCTTCAGCAGGTTACCCAGCATCAGGCAGCCGATCAGAGGAGCGGTGTCGGGCAGCAGCAGAGCCACGAAGATGGTAACCACGATGGGGAATACGATCTTCTCAGTCTTGGAAACAGTACGGGTCTGCTCCATCTTCACCTTCCGCATTTCGGGAGTGGTGAGCCACTTCATAAAGGGAGGCTGGATCAGGGGGATCAGCGCCATATAGGAGTAAGCCGCCACAGCGATAGCGCCCAACAGTTCGGGAGCCAGCTTGGTGGTGAGGAAAATTGCGGTAGGACCGTCAGCGCCACCGATGATACCAATGGAAGCAGCCTGCTTTGCAGTAAAGCCGATGCCTTCAATGGGAATCAGATTCAGGGCAATTGCACCCAGGAAAGCGGCAAACACGCCCATCTGCGCAGCAGCGCCCAAAAGCAGACTCTTGGGATTGGAAAGCAGAGGACCAAAGTCGGTCATCGCGCCAACGCCCAGGAAAATCAAGCAGGGGTAAATGGAAGTCTTAACACCGATATAGAAGTAGTCAAGCAGACCGCCTTCTTTCAAAATGGTGCCATAGGAATGATAAGCTTCGTGCTCAGCATTCATAAAGTTGTCCCACAACTCCTGGGTATAAAGACCTGCGCCGGGCAGGTTGGACAAAATACAGCCAAATGCGATGCCGCAAAGCAGCAGGGGCTCAAACTTCTTCACAATTGCCAGATACAGCAGTACGCAGCCGATGATGATCATAACCAGATTCTGCCAGCCGCCTTCAGCCATAAAGCCGGAGATGATGCTTGCAAAGCCGGAATCGTTCCACAGCTTCAGGAGGGTTTCACCAATATTCATTATTGTTCAACCTCCTTAATAGAAATGAAGCGCAGCTCATTGATGGGTTTGCCCAGCTTGTCAGCCACGATTGCCATCAGCATAGCGGCGGTCTTGGGTTCCACA
>JAZSAB010000012.1:0-4527 GCA_045601675.1 Faecousia sp. | reverse complement strand
CCAAGAAGATCAAGGATTTTTACTGCTAAGAAATTTAAACCCGCAAGTCGGTTGACTTGCGGGTTTGCTTTATAGTTTTATCTTTGCAAGACCTGCTTCCGAGGTCTCCTTATAGGAGGCGGAGAGGTCGTGACCGGTCTCCTTCATGGTGTGGATCACATTGTCGAGGGAAATCTTTCTTGTGCTCCAAAGGAAGCTCGCCAAATTCACAGCGTTGATGGCGCGCATTGCCGCCACCGCGTTTCGCTCGATGCAGGGGATCTGCACAAGTCCGCAGATGGGATCGCAGGTAAGACCCAAGTGGTGCTCAATGGCGATCTCCGCGGCGTACTCGATCTTATCGATATTCAACTCAAAAAGCTCGGAAAGCGCCGCCGATGCCATGGCGCAGGCGCTGCCGATCTCTGCCTGGCAGCCGCACTCCGCGCCGGAAATGGAGGCGTTGGTCTTAATGAGGTTGCCGATGAGTCCCGCGGTCATCAGCGCCCGGACGATCTGGAGGTCGGAAAAGCCGTTTTTCTTCTGCTGGTAGTACAGCACCGCAGGCAGCACACCAGCCGCGCCGCAGGTGGGCGCCGTGACGATGGTCTCGCCGGCGGCATTCTGCTCACTGACCGCAAAGGCGTAGGCGCAGACCACCCGGTTCTCCTTCGTCTGGGCAGATTCGTCGATGTGCTGGCTGTTATAAAGCGCCTTTGCCTTTTTCTGTACTTCCAGGCCACCGGGGAGAATACCCTCGTCCTTGAGACCTCGCTCGATGGACTTTTTCATCTCCTCCCAAACCACGGTCATATAGGCTTCAAAGCGCTCATCCTCGTTTTCCAGCACATATTCCCAAAGCTTTATGCCCCGGTCCTTACAGTACTGGGCGATGTCCGTAAACTTATCAAGCTTATACACCTTTCTTTCCGGCTCCGCCAGCATACCCTCAAACAAGATGCTGCCGCCGCCAACGCTGAACACCCGGCTGCTGCCGAGAAGCGTTCCCTCCTGGTAGGCGGAAAGCTCCATGGTGTTGGGATGGGGCAGCGCCCGGTCGTGGAAATCGAACTTGATCTTGCAGGGGGTGGGCGAAAGGGTCTTTGTGATCACCGTATCCGTACCGTGACCCTTACCGGTCTTCGCAAGAGAGCCATAAAGGGTGACCTGAAACTGATCCGCATGGGCATACTTTGCCTTGAAGGCTTTGCAGGCGCGCTCCGGACCAATGGTATGAGAGCTTGAAGGACCTCTGCCGATCTTATAAAGCGCCGCTACGGATGCCATACCCGGCTCCGCGGGCTTCACCGGCTTTTTGTTTTCTGCTCCATAGAAATAGTCCATCGGGACATGAAAAAGCTTTGAAAGGCTAAGTACATGCCGCGCGGACGGCTGGGACAGCCCCATCTCCCACTTGGATACCGCACGGTTGCTGATGCCCAGGTTTTCGCTAAGCTGCTTTTGGGACATACCGTGCTTTTGCCGCAATAATTTAACAGACTCGCCGCAAAATTCCATGCCGTTCCCCTCCTTTTTTCCTATTATACAGCAAACAGCGACAACTATAAAGTCTAAATGCGAACTTTTTTGTGTTTTTATCAACCGCCGGTTGATTTTCTTATTTTTCCTTGCAGGAAGCCGTGATTCTCCCTTGAAAAAGAGAGAAAGAGGTGTTATAGTATCTCCATAGTATATTGGGGTATTATGAGGCTTTTTGTCTGATATTTTTTGAAAGGAGGCGGTATGATGCGCCGAAGTATTTGTGTTTTCTTTGGGATCTTTCTTATCCTGGCGCTGAGCCTGACGGCATTTGCCGCCCCCAGCATCTCATCCATGAGCGGCTTTGCCACCGTCTCCGCAGACGGGCATAGCCAGGTAAATCTCACCGTCACCTTGGACTTAGATGCCGTCACAGAAAACCTCACCTTCCCCGTTCCCAAGGACGCTACCCGGATCAGCCTCAACGGCGGTCGTGTTTCCGGTCGTGCAAACGGCGAGGTCATTCAGGTAAACCTCTCCAAGATCGTGGGCAAAATGACCGGCACGGTCACCTTTACCATTAGCTACCAGTTGGGCGACAAGATCGTAGACACCGAGACCGGCCTTATCCTGCAGCTTCCGCTGCTGTCCGGTTTCTCTTATCCCGTAAAAGCAATGGATTTTTCCATTACTCTCCCCGGTGAGATCACCGCAAAGCCCGCTTTTTCCAGTGGCTACCACCAGACCAGCATTGAGCAGAACATCTTCTACACCGTTTCCGGCGCCACCGTCACCGGCAGGACTCTGGCGGAGCTGAAGGACCACGAAACCTTAGAGATGCTCCTGCCCGTTACAGAGGAAATGTTCCCCCAAAACCGGATCATCCCCCCCAGCCTGGATTTCTGCAACACCGCTATCCTGATCACCGCGGCAGTTGCGCTGCTTTACTGGATTCTCTTTATGCGGTGTCTGCCTCCCCTGCCCCAGACCAGCACCACCGCCCCGGAGGGCTGCACCGCCGGTGAGCTTGGCAGTATCCTCTGCGGCAGCGGCACAGACCTTAGCATGATGGTCCTTTCCTGGGCCCAGCTTGGCTACCTCACCATTGATGCCACCGTGTCCTCCCGCATCGTTCTTTATAAGCGGATGGAAATGGGCAACGAGCGCAGTACCTTCGAACGCAAGTGCTTCGAGCGGCTCTTCGGAAAGAAAATGAGCGTGGACACCACCACGCTGCACTACGCAGACCTGTGCACCGAGCTCTACAAAAAGCGTCCCGCCCTTCCCGCGTACTTCCGCCGCAGTTGGGGAAATCCCAAGATCTTCCGTCTTATCTGCGCGGTTATGGCGCTCTTCTCCGGTGTGGGACTTGGCATCTCCCTGGGCTCCGGCACAGCGCTCCAGTGGTTCTGGGGCATCGTTCTTGCGATCCTGGCATTCCTCTCCGGTCTGCGGATCCAGCGCCTTGCAGAGGGCGTTTTTCTGAGAAACAGAGCCCTTTGGAAGCAGTCCCTGGTGCTTTGTGTAGTATGGCTGGTGATCGGTCTTCTGCAAAAGCAGTCCGGTTTTGCCCTCACCTTGATCTTCAGCCAGCTTCTTGCCGGCTTCTTCTGCTCCTTTGGTGGCAGGCGCACTGCCGCGGGTAGATCCGCTATGGCTGAGATTCTTGGTCTTCGCCGGTATCTTCGCACCGCTTCCAAGAGCGAGCTGCAGCGCATTACCGAGCTGAATCCCGAATTCTACCACAGCGTGGTCCCCTACGCTTTCTCCCTGGGTGTGGAACGCAGATTCTCCGCTCGGTTCGGAAAGCTCCGGATCCCCGCCTGTCCTTACATCGTCTTCAATTTCGACGGCGAAATGCCCGCCAGCGAGTGGTGCAAGCGCATCGGCACCATCCTCTACCACATGGAGGACCGACGCAGAAATCTGCCTATGGAGCAGCTTATCGCCTTCCTCTACGCCTTAAAGAAATAAAAAACAGCCGCAACCTTTGGGTTGCGGTTGCTTTTTATTGTATAAGAATCCTGCCGTAGCGGCTGCCTCCCTCTGATGAGGGAGGTGTCTTCGCCTAACGGCGAAGACGGAGGGAGAGAATCAAGCAGAGAAAGATCTCTCCCCCAGTCAAAAATCAAAGATTTTTGCCAGCCCCCTCGTCAGAGGGGGCCTTAAGTTGTGTGCAGATAACCGCATTTGTGGTAACAGGGTGTAGGCGGGCAAAATGCCCTAAATGGGTCTGTGCATACTGCCGGCACAGTCAGTAGTTATGATTTTTCTATGGTCTTTGCGGTATCGATGCCGTCGCCGGTAAGTCCCAGCCGTTTGGCCGCGTCCTCACGCATCTTGTACTTGAGGATCTTGCCTGCGGCGTTCATGGGGAAGCTGTCCACAAACTCAATGTACTTGGGCACTTTGTGCCGCGCCATACTTGCCTTGATGTAGGCGGTCATCTCCTCCACCGTCACCGAGCCGGGCTCCTTCAGGATGATGCAAGCCATGATCTCCTCGCCGTACTTCTTATCCGGCACGCCGATGACCTGCACATCCCTGGACTGGGGATGGGTGTAGATACACTCCTCGATCTCCTTGGGGTAGATGTTCTCACCGCCACGGATGATCATATCCTTCAGTCTGGCGGTAATCCGGACATTTCCGCTTTCGTCCATACAGGCAAGGTCGCCGGAATGGAGCCAGCCGTCCTTATCGATGGTATCGGCGGTAGCCTGGGGCATTTTGTAGTAACCCTTCATGGTGTTGTAGCCCTTGGCGCAGAACTCGCCGTTGACGCCGGGACCTACTTCCTCGCCGGTCTCCGGATCCACGATCTTGCACTGCACATGGGGGAATGCATAGCCTACGGTATCCGTACGGACCTCCAAAGAATCCGTCCAGGCGCTCATGGTGTTGCCGGGAGCACACTCGGTCTGTCCGTAGACGCTAACGATACCGTACATGTTCATCTCGTCCTTCTGCGCCGCCCGACGCATCAGCTCCGGCGGACAGCCGGCACCTGCCATAATGCCGGTGCGCATGTGGGAAAAGTCCGTCTTACGGTAGTCCGGGTGGTTGAAC
>JAZSAB010000011.1:0-3455 GCA_045601675.1 Faecousia sp. | reverse complement strand
ATGGACGACTGGATGATCACTCCCACCGACACACCCACCCTCCATAAGATGATGGACGAGGGTATCAATTTTGCGAATTTCTATACCCCCGGCTACGGCGGCGCCCGGACCTTAAACTCCGAGTTCTGCATGAATACGGGCATTTATCTGCCCACCACCGGCAGCTATGTATTCGACTATGTGACAAATTCCTTCGATCAGTCCATCGCAAACCGTATGGTTGATGCCGGTTACACCTCCGAGGTCTTCCACTATAACGACCCCAATTTCTACAGCCGTGGCGTTTTTGAGCCTGTAATGGGTTATAACCGCTATAATTGCTACGCGGACTACGAAACCGACAAGAACCGCCTGTACGATGAAAACCTGCTCTTTGATATTCCGGAGCTAAGCGATATTTTCTTCCGGGAGGGGCAGACCTTCAACACCATCATCACCCGCTCTGCCCACCTGAGCTATGTGTATAACGAGGTGCTCTCCCACTATGCGCTGAAGCAGTATCCCGAGTATCGCGGTATGTACGGCAGTGAGGAAGAGGACTGCGCCAGAGTCAAGGCAAAGCTGGTGGACGATATGTTCGCCCGGCTGCTGCGGGAACTGGAAGAAAAGGGCGCTTTGGAGGATACCGTCATCATCGGTATGACCGACCACTACACTTACGGCTACAAGAATATGGAGGAGCTTTATGCTCACTCCGGGGTGGAGGACGAGCTGCTGCTCGAAAAAACACCTTGCTTTGTGTGGTCCGCAAACGGTCCTGATATGGAAGTCACAAAGACACTTAACACATCGGATCTGTTGCCTACGGTTTTGAACCTTATGGGGATCGACGCGCCGTATAATTACCTGGGTCAGGATGCCTTTGATCCCAACTATGTGGGTTACGCGCTGTTTCCCGACGGAAGCTGGATCAGCGACGGTGTTGTCTGTAAGGTAACAAAAAGTGGCGGAATCCAGATCCTCAGAAACGAAAAGGGCGCGGAGCTCATGGAAACATATCTGCAAAAAATGGACGAGACCGTCCAGGCGTATATCCACATCAGCAACCTCCTGCTTACCTCCGATTACTACAATCAGCCTTCTTGACACAGCGCGAAACTTGCGGTATGATTTAAGGGTAAATTTGGAAAAAAGAAAGGTGTAATCACTATGAATATTCTTTCTCCCTCTATTTTGTCTGCTGACTATATGAACATGGAGCGTGACCTGACCGATGCTGCAAAGCGTGGTGTCAAGTGGCTGCATGTGGACATCATGGACGGTCTGTTCGTCCCCAATCTGTCCTTCGGCTATTCTATGGTCAAGTCCATCCGCGGTATTTCCGATCTGGTGCTGGATGTGCACCTGATGATCGACCGCCCCATCCGCTATGTGGAGCAGTTCTGCAAGGCAGGCGCTGACTACCTGACCATCCATGTGGAGTCCGATACTCCCGAAAACACTATGGCTGCGCTGGAGAAGATCCGTGAGCTTGGTGTAAAGCCCGGTATCGTGGTAAAGCCCAAGACTCCCGCGGAAGCCATCGCACCTTACCTGGATAAGGTAGACCTGGTGCTGGTTATGACCGTTGAGCCCGGTTTTGGCGGTCAGAAGTTTATGGCGGATATGATGCCGAAAGTCAAGCAGCTGCGTAAGATGCTGGATGAGGTCAACCCCTCCTGCCACCTGGAAGTGGATGGCGGCGTGGACCTGAACACCGTCATCACCTGCAAGGAAAACGGCGCCAATGTGCTGGTTGCCGGCTCCGCTTACTTCGGCAGCACCGACAAGGACACCTTCATCAAGGAAATCGAAGCTTAATAGAAGGTAGAGAAACGGACGCTCGGATGAGCGTCCGTTTTTTATAGGATCTTGGCGGTGAGGGATGCCACAAAAAAGCCGGTAAAGTCCGCAAGAAGGGCAGCCGGCAGGGTATAGCGGGTCTTCTTGATCCCGGCGGCGCCGAAGTAGACGCTGATGGTGTAAAAGGTGGTCTCTGTGGAACCCAGCATGATGGCGGCAGTGCGCCCAATGAGGGAATCTGCCCCATACTGGGCCATCAGTTCCGCCCCTACCGCCAAGGCGGCGCTGCCGCTGATGGGACGGATCAGTACCAGCATTGCGGTCTCTGGAGGGATACCGAAGAAACGAAAGGCTGGGGCGCAAAAACGGCTTATGAGATCCATAGCGCCGGATGCCCGGAGCATGGTCACGCAGGTCAGCAGCAAAATCAGGGTTGGGATCAAAGTGAGTAAAAGACGCAGTCCCTCCGCTGCGCCTCCCAGCATGATTTCATAAGGGTTTTCCTTTTTCCTTATGGCGATACTGACGGCAAGAAACAGTATCACCGGCACAACATAATCGGTCATTTTTTCCACACTTTCTCCAAAAGCCAGGCGGCGGCAAGTCCTATGCCTGCGGAGCATATGCTTGTGATCCAAACCGCAGGCAAAATGTCAAAAGGAGCGGCAGCGCCATACTGCGCCCGCAGGGCGGCAACCGTCGCGGGGATCAGCTGAATGGAGGCGGTGTTCAGGACAATGAGCCGACAAAGCTCCGGACCTGCCGTATTATTTTCCCTTTGGGCGGCAAGCACTTTTGCCGCTTCAATGCCCATGGGCGTGGCGGCGTTGCCAAGCCCCAGAAAATTGGCGCATACATTGGCGCTTAATGTGCAGGCAAGGTGTTCGTTTTCCCTTGCGGTGGGGAAAATGCGGGACAGAAGAGGCATAAAGAGCCGGGACAGAAGCGCTGTAATACCGGCTTTTTCCATGAGCTTTCCAATGCCGCTCCAAAGGCAAAGAGATCCCGCAATGGAGATGCATAGGGTGATGCCGTTTTGCGCCCCTTGGGCGGCGGCGGAAGCCAAGGCAGAGCCGTTTCCCAGGAAAAGCGATGCCGCAATGGAAACACCCACAAAAAGCAGAAAAACCCAGCTCATTACCATACCCATCCCTCCCGTAAATCCTATGCTACCGGAGATAAGCTATTCCATTTGCAATCTCAAGGGAGATGTGGTAGTATATACAGAAAAAAGGAGTGGGTACAATGCTTACTATCGGATGTCATCTGTCCTCGTCGGCAGGGAATATGGCAATGGTCCGCACGGCGGAGTCCATCGGCGCCAATACCTTCGCCTTTTTCACCCGGAATCCCAGAGGGTCATCCGCCCGTAAGGAAGACCCGGAGGACTGCGTTGCGGCAGTGGCGGCGCTTAAAGAGAAAGGCTTTGGAAAATTGGTTGCCCACGGCGCCTATACCATGAATCTTTGCACCAAGGAGGAGCGGCACAGAGTATTTGCCGCATCTATTTTGGAGGACGATCTGCGCCGTATGGCGGCGCTTCCCGGAAATTACTATAATTTCCATCCCGGCAGCCATGTGGGGCAGGGGACGGAAACCGGCATTCACCAAATTTGCGATGCCCTGATCGGTGCGCTGAAACACGAGTATCCCGTAACGGTTCTGCTGGAAAC
>JAZSAB010000010.1:0-17277 GCA_045601675.1 Faecousia sp. | reverse complement strand
TTCATAAGCTCCGACTTGAAGATTCTCGGTCTCTGGCGGAAATATTTTAGATTGGAATCGGAAATGAGATGATAGAGATTCCGCAGACCAAGCTGATTCTTTGCAAAGAGAATAATGTGCTGAGTATGGACGCTGTCTGCCCGGAAAGCGGGGCGAAGAGGTAACATCGCATCATTGACAGACTGCGTATCTTCCACACCCAATTCCTTGAGAAGCGGAATGAGGTTCCCCATAATTTTTCCGCAAATGAGCGCGTCATCGCCTGCTCTGTGGTGATTAAAATCCTCCAATTTAAAATACTTCGCCACAGCGTCCAGGGTGTATTTTTGTTGCTTGGGCAGGATGTTTTGGGATAATGTCAGGGTGTCAACAGACGTAAGACCGTAAGGAATCTTTAGCTCATTGCAGGCATGCTGGATAAAGGTCGTGTCAAAATCCGCATTGTGAGCAACCAGGATACTGTCACCCACAAATTCCATAAATTTGGGCAGTACTTCCTCGATCTTCAGTGCGCCCATAAGCATATCGTCGGTAATGCCTGTAAGCTCCGTAGTTCTGCGCTCTAAAGGCATACCGGGATCCACAAAAGTTTGGAATCGTTCGATCTCCTCACCGTCGCGCATACGGACAGCACCGATCTCAATGATCTTGTCCCGCCGTGCATAAAGACCTGTAGTCTCAAGGTCAAATGCAACATATTCCCCGTCGATGGGTTGGTTTTTATTGCCACGAACCGCCACGCGGTCGTCCACATCGTTGATGTAATAGCCTTCGCAGCCGTAGAGAATCTTAATATCCTGGTCCGTACCGGCGACTTTAGGCGCGCCCTTCCAGCTCTCCACTGTATGCAGCGCATCGGTAAAGGATTGGACGCAACCGTGGTCTGTGATGGCAATGGCCCGGTGACCCCAGGCAGCCGCCTGCTTAATGGCGTCCTCGGTGTTTGTAAGGGCGTCCATATTGCTCATGTTGGTATGCAGATGCAGCTCAACACGCTTGTCCCCTTCCGCCGTATCCCGGCGGACTTTTTTCTGTCCAGGCATAATGGCATAAGGACTAAGCACCATTTCATTATCGAATTGATTGATCACAAGCTTTCCCTGGATCTGCAGGACATTTCCCATTTTTACATTATCAAGGATCGGTTTTGCCTTTCCGGCTTCCATGAAGCGGTTGACACGCACGGAGGATGTTTCATCGGTAATATCGAAGTTGACGATCCAGGCATTGCGCTTTTTCAGTTCCTTGTGCTCCACATTGAAGACTCTGCCCTCAACGGTAACCACACCCATATCCAGCGTCACATCCCGCATAGGGATACTTTGCGCCTTAAAGGGTTTGCCGAAAATCGCATCGCTTTCCTGGGGTTTAGATGTCTCTTTTGACGCAGCAGAAGCCGTTTTAGGAACATTTGAGAGGATCTCACTGCGGAGCTTAGCCATCTCATCAAAAAGCGCCTGACCCTCGTGCTGAGCTCCGGGGTGAACTTCAACGCTAACCGCAACGCCGAAACGCTCCGTAAGTATGCGGCACACCTTAGGCGCGCATTCCTCCAGGAGCGCTTTTCCGTTGGCGCGTAAGTAGATATGCAGGGTATTCCCCTCCCACTCCCAACGGGCGCCGGCAAGAGATCCCATATTCATAGAGTCAACAGAGGAGAAGATAGCAAGCAGCTCATCCGGCTCAATGGAGGTCAGCTGATCCGCCGGATGCGTAGCGATGATCTGCAGACCGCGGCTGAGAGAATACGCCTTTGCGACCTCCTCCGCGCACTGGTTGAGCAGCCGCTGAGGGATATAGTTCGGGCTATGAATACAGACCTCCACAGTGGATGCTGTGGGATCAATATCTGCAGCAACAATGACCGCTTGCGACAACGCCTGCGCAAGCGGCTCATTGGGAACATAGTCCGGGAACATATTCAAAAAATATAGTTTTTCTTTCTCCATGGGGTCCTCAAAGTTCTTCTATTCTCTTAAGCAGCGCCGGCAAAAGCTCATCATAAGGAAGCTTTTCTACCTGCACACCTTTCTCAAACAACATTCCGCAGCCATCGCCGCCTGCGATGCCGATATCCGCTTCACGAGCCTCTCCCGGTCCATTGACGACACAGCCCATTACCGCTACAGTAATCGGTTTCTCGCAGTCTTTAAGGGCTTCGTCGACCTTGTTCACAAGACCGATCAGGTCGATCTGCGTGCGTCCGCAGGTGGGACAGGAAATGATATTTACACCTTCCTTGCGCAGACCCGCAGCCTTTAAAATATCCTTAGCTGCGTAGACCTCTTCCACAGGGTCATCTGTAAGACTCACACGGATTGTATCACCGATTCCGTCCAATAAAAGTGCACCGATGCCCATTGCGGATTTCATAAGACCCATTCGCACAGGTCCGGTTTCCGTTACGCCGATGTGCAGTGGGTAGTCACACCTACTGCGGAAAAGTCTGGCGGCCTCCACCATAGTAGGAACGGTGGAAGATTTCATAGATACGCAGGTATCATAAAAACCGAATTTTTCCAGCAGCGCAATATGCTGAAACGCGCTCTCCACCAAAGCTTCCGCAGTGGGGTGACCGTACTTTTCCAGCAGCTTTTTATCCAAGCTGCCGCCGTTGACACCAATACGGATGGGAATATTTCTCTCCTTGCATACAGAAACAACCGCCTCCACCCGATCGTCGCCGCCGATGTTACCGGGGTTGATACGGATCTTGGATGCGCCACCCTCTGCGGCTGCAATGGCAAGCTTATAATCAAAGTGGATATCCGCAACAAGAGGCAGCACACTTTCCTTACAGATCTCAGAAAAGCTTTGAGCAGCTTCCTTATTGGGTACGGCAAGACGGGCGATCTGACAACCGGCAGTTTTCAGCTGCCGGATCTGCTGAAGCGACCCCTCGATATCTGTTGTCTTTGTATTGAGCATGGACTGGATCACAACGGGCGCTCCCCCGCCGATCTGTACACCGCCCACATTTATCTTTCTTGTCATGGTTTACCCCTTAAAAATCACGAAAATATCCTTAAACAGTACAAATCCCATAAACAGCAGCAGGATCACCATGCCTGCTCCGTGGATATACATCTCCACCTTGGGATTGATCTTCTTCTTTGTGATTGCCTCGATAGCGGTAGTAAGCAGCAAGCTTACGCTTCTTCCGCCGTCCAAAGCGGGAATGGGCAGCAAGTTCATAACCGCCAGGTTAATGGCTATAAAGCCGCCGAAATACAGCATATTGAGAAAAGCATCCATGGCAGTTTCAGATGCCTGGGCGGTTTGGTTCATAATATTTACGATACCAACCGGTCCTGTCAGATCGTTGATGCCCGCCTTACCGGTAAGGAGCATCTGCAGACTAAGACGGACAGAGCGTACTGTATCGATGCATGTCAGCCAGGCCATTTTCAGCTTGCCGCCAAAGGTCGCTTCTTCTGTGGCAAAGGTAATGCCGTATCTGGGTGTCTCTTCGTTACCGAAGATCTTTGCCTCAAAGGGTACGTCATTTAATACGACCACTTCCCCGTTACGCTCCACGGTAATATCGTGGGTATCTCCGGGATTGACTGCCAGGATCATAGAGAAATTGGACTGAAGCAGGATCTTCTCTCCATCCATCTCCAGCAGCCGATCGCCAGATTGCAGACCGGCATCCCCGGCAAGAGAACTTTGGGGTTCGAGGAAGTCGACCACGGGCACGGCAAACTGCTTTGCCGGTGAAAACACAAGCACCATGATCAGAAGACCGGCAATGAAATTCATAGCCGAACCTGCCAGCAAAATGATCAGCCGCTGCCACCAGGCAGCCTTCTGGAATGAGGCGGGACTATCTGTATCTTCCTCCTCGCCCTCCATAGCGCAGTAGCCGCCAATGGGGATGCAGCGGATGGAATACAGGGTTTCTCCCACCTTCTTCTTAAAGATGGCAGGTCCCATGAACAGGGCAAATTCATTAACCTGGACGCCAAAAGCTTTCGCAGACAAAAAGTGTCCCAGTTCATGGACAAAAATCAAAATGCTGAATAGTAAAATCGCAAAAACAATGGTCATAATTTTCCTCGCTTAAATACCGTCACTTACCGCAATACGGGCAAGGCGGTCGGATTCCAAAATCTCCTCCAAAGTGGGATTTTGAATAAAGGGAACTGTCTCCACTGCCTTAGAGACAAGTCTGTAAATATCGTAAAAACCGATCTTATCCTCAAGATACAGCGCAACCGCCGCCTCATTGGCGCCGTTCATAACGGGACAGGCCGTGCCACCCTTCTTCGCGCATTCACGGGCAAGCTTCAAACAGGGAAACGCTTCCATATCGGGATGCGCAAAGGTAAGTCCCGCGCATGCGGTCAGATCCAGCGGATCCGCCGGGCAAGGCAGGCGTTCGGGGTATGTCATTGCAAGCTGAATGGGCAGCCGCATATCGGGACTTCCCAACTGCGCCATAACTGCGCCATCGGTGAACTCCACCAGACTGTGGACAATACTCTGACGGTGGATCAGCACATCCACCTGCTCCAAAGGAAGATCGTAAAGGCGCATTGCCTCGATCACTTCCAAACCCTTATTCATAAGGGTAGCACAATCGATGGTTATCTTCGCGCCCATCTTCCAGTTGGGATGACGCAGCGCATCCGCTTTCGTAACATTTCGAAGCTCATCCGGTGTCATACCGTAGAAAGGACCACCGGAGCAGGTCAGCAGAATACGCTTGATCTCCCGTTTGTGATGGTTACCCATCAGGCACTGAAAGATCGCGGAATGCTCCGAGTCAACGGGGATGATCTCCACGCCGCACTTCTTTGCCTCCGCCATCACGAGCTCGCCTGCGCATACCAGCGTTTCCTTATTGGCAAGACCGATTCTTTTGCCGGCACGGATGGCAGCCATAGTGGGTTTCAGCCCCACCATGCCAACCACAGCGGTTATGACACAATCCGCATCCGGATGACTTGCCGCAGCGATAAGGCCCTCTTCTCCCCACATAACCTGGGTGGGAAGATCGGCAATTTCCTTTTGAAGCGCCGTTGCTGCCGCCTCGCTTGCCATAACCGCAAGGCTGGGGCGGTATTTGCGGCACTGCTGTGCCATTCTCTCCACGCTGGTACCGGCAGTAAGGGCCGCAACCGGAATAGAAAGATTATCTATAATATCCAGGGTCTGTCTGCCTATAGAGCCGGTAGACCCCAAAATACTTACGCATTTAACCATTACTTTACCACCACGGGAATCAAAATACAAAGCACCTCCACAAGGGGCGCTACCACTGTCATTGAATCGAATCTATCCAACACGCCGCCGTGACCGGGAATGAGGTTTCCGTAGTCCTTGATTCCGGTCTGGCGCTTAACGACAGAGAAGCTCAGGTCGCCGAACACAGCGCCCAGAGATCCCAAAATGCCATAGATCAGCGCGTAGAAATAATTGACTTTAAAATCAAAGAAAAGCTGCAAAACAAGGCAGAACAGGAGCATACCAACAATGGCGCCGGCAACACCACCAACAACACCCTCTACGGTCTTTTTGGGGCTGATCACCGGAGCAAGCTTATGCTTTCCGAATTTAAGACCGGTAAAATAAGCGCCGGTGTCGGAAAGAAACGCAAGGACAAAGGGGATCAGAATGTAGAATCTGCCGTGCTCATGCCCGTGCAGACGCACAAGTGCCGTCAGCAAAAACGGCACCAAAATACCGCCGGCAAAAGTGACAGTGATTTTTTCGTACGGGAGCTTACCGCTTGTTTTGAGCATCTGCGCGTACAAAACCGCGGTATAAAGAAGAATAACCAAAAGCGCCCACACATAACCGCCAAAGTAGCTCCAAAGGGCGATGCAAACCGCGCCCACACATGCCTGTGCGATCAAAACGGGACTCTTTACAAGTCCTGTACCGGACAGGAGCTCATAAGCACCAATGGCAGCAAGCACACCAAACAGTACAGCCGTAAAAATCTTCGGCAGAAACAGCACAACGATCAGCAGCAGCGGCAATAAAACAACCGCTGCAATGATACGGGTCTTCATAATTATACGCCTCCAAACCGCCTATTACGACGGTGATATTCCTCAATAGCAGCATCCAGGTCCTTCGGACCGAAATCCGGCCACAGAACGTCCATAAACACGAACTCGGAATAGGCAGACTGCCACAGAAGGAAGTTGCTGGTACGCATCTCGCCGGAGGGGCGGATAATAAGCTCCGGGTCAGGCACGCCGGCGGAGTAGAGATAGTCTGCAAAAACATTCTCTGTGAGGTCAAGCGCAGTTCTCTTTCCGTCGGCAACCTCTTGGGCAAATGTCTGAGCAGCTTTGATGATCTCGTCACGACCGCCGTAATTGAGGCAGAAATTGACCTGCACATCATGGTAAGCAGAGGATTCACTTACAGCTTTATTGCACAGCTCCTGCAGTTCGGGACTTAAACGGCTCAAGTCGCCGAAGAAATTGAAACGCACATGGTTCTTTTCCATATCCCGGAGCGCTTCCGTTAGATACGCGCCAAGGAGTTTCATAATTCCAGCAATTTCCTCTTCGGAGCGTTTCCAGTTCTCGGTGGAAAACGCATAGACCGTCAGATACTTAACACCTAAGGTACGGCAGTAGTTCGCAATACGGCGGAAGGTCTCCGCACCGGCTGCGTGACCTGCGGTACGGGGAAGTCCCCTTTTCTTTGCCCAACGACCGTTGCCATCCATAATGATGGCAATGTGATTGGGCGCAGGAAGTTTTTCGGTTTTCTTTTTAAAGAGCGACATAGAGCGTCTTCCTCCCGGAATCATATTGGGGGCGCAAGCGCCCCCAATCAATCAGATGGACATCAGTTCCTTTTCCTTGGCAGCCAGTGCCTCATCCGCTTTCTTAATATACTTATCCAGAATGTCCTGCAGATCCTTCTCTGCCTTCTTCTGGTCGTCCTCCGTGATCTCGGAGTTCTTCTTCAGCTTCTTAATGTAATCCATACCGTCACGACGGACGTTACGCATAGCGACCTTTGCTTCCTCTGCGTACTTCTTGACCTGCTTGGTCAGCTCCTTACGGCGCTCCTCTGTCAGCTGAGGGAATACCAGGCGGATGACCTTACCGTCGTTCTGGGGGTTAATGCCCAGTTCGCTGGTCTGGATTGCTTTCTGGATCTCCTTCAGAAGAGAACCGTCCCAGGCCTGGATCACCAGAGTGCGGGCATCGGTGGTGGAGATGGTGGCAACACCGTTGAGAGGTGTTTCCGTTCCATAGTATTCTACGGTGATGCGGTCGAGAACCTTGGCGTTGGCTCTGCCTGCGCGGACAGCGCCAAACTCCTCGCTCAGATGGTCCAGGGCCTTGCCCATTCTTCTTTCAAATTCCTTAAAATCAACGCTCATTTTGCTTTCCTCCTGAAATCTTAATTGGTAACGGTAGTTCCGATATTTTCACCGCGAACTACGCGCAGAATGCTGTTTTCTTCCGCAAGGCCGAAGCAGACCATGGGGATATCGTTATCCATTGCCAGCGCCATTGCGGTTACATCCGTTGCTTTGAGTCCCTTTTCCAGGACTTCGTTATAGGTAAGCTTATCGAACTTGACGGCTGTGGGCTCCTTCTTGGGATCAGCAGAATAGATGCCGTCAATGTTCTTTGCCATTAAGATCGCGTCGGCTTCGATCTCCACGCCCCGGAGCACCGCACCGGTATCGGTGGAGAAATAGGGGTTGCCGGTACCTGCGGCAAAGAGGACCACTTTGCCCTCGTTTAAGTAGCGGTTTGCGGTATCGCGGGTAAAGTACTCCGCATACTTATGCATCTCGACTGCCGTCAGCACCCGGGCATCCATGCCGTGCTGCTCCAGCACATCCGCAACGGCAATAGCGTTCATCACCGTTGCCAGCATACCCATAGCATCCGCGTGTGAGCGCTGCATTTTTCCGGTACCGTTCTTGATGCCGCGCCAGAAGTTGCCGCCGCCGATCACAAGGCCGACCTGCACGCCCATATCCACACATTCCTTAATGGACTGGCACACTTCGCCAATCTTCTGAAAATCCAAACCATAGCCGTCGCCGGCTTCTGTCTTCATTCCAAGTGCCTCACCGCTGACCTTCAGCAGGATTCTTTTGTATTTTAGTTCGGACAAGTTAATCCTCTCCTTCCTCATCATTCCCTATTTTAATATAAGACAGCCAAATTGACAACCATAATTTCCAAAAAATCAAAAAATGTTTTCATAAATTTCACAGAGGGAGGATTTCCTTGCATTCATCACAGAATATTGGTGATTTTTGGTTGCAAAATGAAATGAGATGGGTTATAATAAACCGTAATTTTAGCAAGAGAGGAAGAACACCATGGCTGAAATCACTGAGAGCAAGAATTTCATCCACGCCTTTATCGATGAGGATATTGCAGAAGGCGGTCGTTACGCCGGACAGACCGTGCATACCCGCTTCCCGCCCGAACCCAACGGCTATCTGCACATCGGTCACTGTAAGGCGCTGATCATCGACTTCGGCACTGCCGAAAAGTATAACGGACTTTGTAACCTCCGTATGGACGACACCAACCCCACCAAGGAAGATGTGGAGTTCGTAGAAGCCATCAAGGAAGACATCCACTGGCTGGGTTTTGATTGGGGCGACCGCTTCTATTTTGGCTCCGATTACTTTGAAAAGGACTACGAATTCGCGGTTGAGCTCATCAAGAAGGGTCTTGCATATGTCTGCGAGCTGACCCCCGAGCAGGCAAAGGAAATGCGCGGCGACCTGAACACCCCCGCCACCTCCCCCTACCGTGACCGTCCTATCGAGGAGAGCCTGGACCTGTTCGCAAGAATGCGTGCCGGTGAATTTGAGGACAACAAGTACACCCTTCGTGCAAAGATCGACCTTGCCTCCGGCAACTTCAATATGCGTGACCCGGTGATCTACCGCATCCGTCATATGCACCATCACCGCCAGGGAGACAAATGGTGCATCTACCCCATGTACGACTTTGCTCATCCCATCCAGGACGCTTTGGAGGGCATTACCCACAGTCTTTGCTCCCTGGAGTTTGAGAACCACAGACCCCTCTATAACTGGGTCGTGGACAATGTATCCGTACCCCACAAGCCCCGTCAGATCGAGTTTGCAAGACTGGGTATCGACCATACCGTCCTCAGCAAGCGCAAGCTGAGAGCACTGGTGGAAAATGGCTATGTTTCCGGCTGGGACGATCCCCGTATGCCCACCCTTTGCGGTCTGCGCCGCCGTGGCTATACCCCCGCGTCCATCCGCAATTTCTGCGACCGTGTTGGCGTTGCAAAATCCCCCAACACCATCGAGTTTGCGTTCTTGGAGTACTGCCTCCGTGAGGACCTCAACGAGACCGCACAGCGTGTTATGGCAGTTGTCAAGCCCATTAAGCTGACCATTACAAACTACCCTGAGGGTCAGAGCGAGACCTTCCTGGTTGAGAACAATCCCAACCGTCCCGAGGACGGCACCCGTGAGACCACCTTCTCCCGGGATCTGTGGATCGAAGCGGACGACTTCCTGGCAGAGCCCGTCCCCAAGTACAAGCGTCTGTACCCCGACGGACCCGAGTGCCGCCTGAAAGGTGCTTATGTCATTAAGTGCACCGGCTGCGTCAAGGACGAAAACGGCAATGTAACCGAAGTGCTTGCCACCTACGATCCCGACTCCAAGGGCGGTGACCCCGCAGACGGACGGAAGATCAAAGGCGCTACCATCCACTGGGTGGATGCCAACAATTGCGTTGAGGCAGAGGTGCGTCAGTACTCCAACCTCTTCGACGATCCGGATCCCGACGCTTCCGGCAAGGATTTCCTGGCTTGCCTGAACCCCAACTCCCTGGAGGTCGTTACCGGTTGTAAGCTGGAGGCAAGCCTAAAGGACGCAAAGGCACCCGCATCTTATCAGTTTATGCGCCTCGGCTACTTCTGCCCGGACAGCAAGGATTCTACACCCGATCACCTCGTGTTCAACCGCTCCGTGAGCCTGAAGGACAGCTTTAAGCCTACAAAATAACAAATACCCGGCATCCACGGTTTCGGATGCCGGGTTTCTTTATATGCAGGGATGGTAAAAAATGTACTGCTGATTGACTTTTTCCATTTTCTGCGATAAGATGTTATTTGAGAAATCCACTAAATTTTACCGAAAGGTGATGCTAAATTATGAAAAAAGCAATTATGTTTGGCGGCGGCAATATTGGCCGCGGTTTCATCGGTCTGCTGCTGGAAAAGGCAGGCTACCATGTACTGTTTGCAGATGTTTTCCAGCCCCTGCTGGACGCCGTGAACACACTGAAGTCCTATACTGTTCATATTGTGGATGAAAACTGCGAGGATGTGACCGTTTCCAACATCTCCGCTATGAACTCCACTTCCCCTGAACTGGCCAACGAGTTTGTAGACGCTCAGCTTGTCACCACCGCTGTGGGTCTTACCATTCTGCCCCGAATCGCAGGCACTTTCGCCGCAGGCATCGCTGCCCGCCGGGCAGCCGGTGTTACCGAGTGCATGAATATCATCGCCTGTGAGAACGCCATCCGCGCATCCTCCCAGCTGAAGGCACATGTCTACGGTCTGCTTTCTGAAGAAGATAAGGCTTATGCCGATCAGTATGTCGGTTTCCCCGACTGTGTTGTTGACCGGATCGTCCCCCCCTTCCGCAGCGAGAACTTTGTGGATGTCATGGTCGAGCGCCACTGCGAGTGGGATGTGGAGCGCAGCGGCATCAAGGGCGAGTTTAACGGTCTTGATGGCATGGAGATTGTGGACAAGCTGGAGCCTTACCTGGAGCGTAAGCTCTTTGGCTTTAACGGTCCTCACTGTATCACTGCATGCCTTGGCTGCGTCAAGGGTCACGACACCATCCGTAACGCAATCGAAGATCCCGAGATCCTGGCTACTGTCCAGGGCGTAATGGCAGAGTGCAGCGCTATGCTGTGCAAGCGCCACGGCTTTGATCCCGAAGCAATGGCTGCCTACTCCGCATCGGCAATCAACCGCTTCCGCAATCCCTACCTGGTAGACGAAGTTAAGCGTGTTGCCCGTGAGCCTCTGCGTAAGTTAGCTCCCTCCGACCGCCTGATCGGACCCATGAAGCACGCTATCGAGTACGGTCTTCCCGTTGATAACTACGCTGTGGGCGTTGCCGCATGTATGCTCTACGACAATCCCGAGGATCCCCAGAGTGTTCAGCTGCAGGCATTGATCACCGAAAAAGGTGTGATCGCCGCACTGACGGAGATCACTGGCATTGAAGGCGAGGCTGCCGAGAAGGTACTGGCTGCCTACAACAAAATGAAGTAAAAAATGGGACGCCCTGGTTTCAGGGCGTCTCTTCATGTTTGGGGCGTTTGTATCTGCCGTGGGGCTCCCACTCAGGCAAGGGCAGACGCTGCATAGCACCGAAGATGCGCTCCTTAAGGTCGGGATAGGTAGCGCTAAGGTCATAAACGAGCTTTTTGACCTCCTCCCGCTTCGTCTGCTTATCCACAGGGCAGCGGTTTTCGATCACAGGCAGCTCATTACGAAGTGCCATAGCATCGATGGACTTTTCGTGTACATAGAGCATGGGGCGGATTTGAATAATACCGGTGCGGTCCAGATCCGTTACCGGCTGGAAGCAGCTGATCCGACCTTCAAAAATTAAAGACATTACAAAGGTCTCCACAGCGTCATCGTAATGATGACCCAATGCAAGCTTATTGAGTCCCCGGTCCAGCAGTGCCTGGTTCAGCGCTCCTCTGCGCATTTTGGCGCACATGGAGCAGGGGTTTTTTTCCTTGCGGTGGTCGAAGATGATAGGCGCGATCTCGGTTTTGATCACGGTATAAGGTACATCTAAGCGTTCGCACAGCGCCTGGATACCGCTAAAATGCATTCCAAGACCCATATCGATGGTGATCGCCTCCACCTCGAAGGGATTATGATTATATTTTCTCAGTTCCGCCAGGAACATCAGTAGCGCCAGGGAGTCCTTGCCGCCGGACACGCCGATGCCGATCCTGTCCCCTGCCTGGATCATATCATAGTCCTCCACACAGCGACGGACCAAACCTATGAGTTTCTGCATTTTTCGGTCTCCTTATATTGTAAAATGCAAAGTGAGCATTTGAGAGCATTTGATAGCTTTTAAGAGGTTTCGGAAGTTTATTACTATTTTTAAAAAATTCTTCCAAAAAGTTGTTGACATTCTTTTTTGCTTATGGTATAAGAATCAAGCGATTTGCAGTCATTGTACTGCTTTTATAGGAATTTGTCAAAATATTTTACCTAATGGAGGAAACGAATAATGTCCACTACACTGGCAAAGCTCGAGACCGTTGAGCGCAAGTGGTATGTTGTCGACGCAGCTAACAAGCCCCTGGGCCGTACCGCTGTTACCGTCGCTAACCTGCTCCGCGGCAAGCACAAGGTAGATTTCACCCCCAACGTTGACTGCGGCGACTATGTCATCGTTATCAACACCGACAAGGCTATCCTCACCGGCAAGAAGCTGGATCAGAAGATGTACTACCGTGTATCTGGCTGGATCGGCGGCCTGAAGGAGACCAAGGCTCGTACCATGATGGAGAACCGTTCCGACTACGCTATGGAGCTGGCTGTTAAGGGCATGCTGCCCAAGAACACCCTGGGCCGTCACTGCCTGGGTCGCCTGCATGTATGCAAGGGTGCTGAGCACGCTCACGCAGCTCAGAAGCCTGAAGCATGGACTCTGGACTAATTGGAGGTAATCGAAAATGTACGAAAGCAAGAGAAAGTATTTTTACGGCACCGGCCGTCGTAAGTCCTCCGTTGCCCGCGTTCGTGTTTACGAGAACGGCACCGGCGCTATCACCATCAATGGCCGCGATATCGACGAGTTCTTCGGTCTGGACACCCTGAAGCTGGTTGTCCGTCAGCCCCTGAACACCACCGACATGGTCGGCAAAGTCGACGTTGAAGTTACCGTCGCTGGCGGCGGCGTTTCCGGCCAGGCCGGCGCTATCCGTCACGGCATCTCCCGTGCTCTGGTTGAGATGAACGCAGAGTACCGCCCCGCTCTGAAGGCTGCTGGTTTCATGACCCGTGACCCCAGAATGAAGGAGAGAAAGAAGTACGGTCTGAAGGGCGCTCGTCGTGCACCTCAGTTCTCCAAGCGTTAATCGCTGGAAGATATTTCTTCTACCGAAGAGGTTCTCATTTGGGAACCTCTTCTTTTCTTAACTCACACAAATTCCACCTACCACTTTTTCTGCGCTACTGCTTGAAAAAGATAGGGTGTCATTTGAGTTCTCCAAGCGTTAATCGCTGGAAGATATTTCTTCCATACAAAGCACTCCCAGAAATGGGAGTGCTTTTTCTTTATAAAAGAATCAATGTCGTGAAATATTGCAATCTTCCTCTTGATTTGCTAAAATATTTCCGTAATAACCACAAAGGCGGCAAAGTATATGGGATACGTTACAAATTTGAGAAAGCACATAGGACATGATCCGTTGATAGGCATCGGCGCAACAACATTGGTTTTCAATGACAAACACGAATTGCTGTTGAACTTAAGAACTGATACAAACACCTGGGGCATACCCGGAGGATCAATGGAGCTTTTTGAAACAATAGAAGAAACCGCAATCAGAGAGCTGAAAGAGGAAACCGACATTTGTGCGGGTGAATTAGAGCTGGTCACTGTACTATCGGGAGAAGATTTTTACTTTGAGTACCCCAACGGTGATAAGATGTGCACTGTAATTGTTCTGTTTAAGGTATTAAATTATAGTGGCACAATTAAAGTATCCGACAACGAAAGTAAAGCATTACAATTCTTCCCCTTGAACAATCTGCCCATTTTGGAATCCCGAGCAGAAAGTATCATTCAAAGAATACTTGATAAGACAATAGAAATCTAAATTCTGACTTAGTGAGGAACAAGCATGTTAGTTTCCAAGATAAAAAAAGAAGATTTGACGCCTGAAATTATAGATAAGCTGTTGTTTCAAGGTTTTGACGATACAGGCGAAAACGCGGATTGCATCATTGTTTTGGGGAGCATAAAAGCCACTAAATATAGGGTACCTGTTGCAGTAAACGCCTATAAAAATGGACGAGCAACCAAAATAATACTATGTGGCGGAAAATTGCGGAATTTTCCCGATGGAAAATATAGCGAAGCCGAGCACATGCGCCAAGCGGCATTGGCTTTGGGTGTGCCTAAAGAAGATATTATCATAGAAGAAAAATCGCAAAACACGATTGAAAACCTCCTCTTCGCACTGGTCGAAATGCAAAGAGCATTTTGGCTAAACAAGGTGCATCGAGTACTGCTGGTTACGACAGCGTATCATATGAGGCGTAGTTTAGCGATGGCGCGGTATTTGTTCCCAGAACACATCGCTGTCATTCCTTGCCCTGCAAACGACACGAACACAAGACGGGATAATTGGATGAATTCTTCCGTAGGTGTGGAAAGGGTAAAAAATGAAGCAATGAAAATTGTTGTATCTGTAATCAACGGTGTTATTCCGGACTTTGAAATATAGCCTTGCGCATAGCATTTGCCAGCAACGAGGGATTTCCATTTGGAAATCCCTTGCTTTTTTATTTCTGCTCTTTACTATCGTTTTTGGTTGTGCTATATTTTAAGTGATAAATACACCAGTATGAGGTGAAAGATATGAAACAGTATGGTATTCCTTACGGACACACCGAGCAGGTCGTGTCTATCCCCGAAAACGAAGTCCGCGGTGTGCTTCGCGCGGCTACCCCTGTTGCCACCCGCAGCGGCGCGGAGATCGTAAAAGAAGCGCTTATGAACCCCATTGAGAGCGAGCCTCTGCACAAGCTGGCAGAGGGCGCAAGCAAGGTGCTGATCATCACCAGCGACCACACCCGGCCCGTGCCCAGCTCCATTACCCTGCCCCAGATGCTCACAGAGATCCGCAAGGGCAGCCCCAACGCGGAAATTAAGATCCTGGTGGCCACCGGCGTCCATCGCGAGACCACCAAGGAAGAGCTTTACAGCAAGTTTACAAAAGAGCTTGTGGAAACAGAAGAATTCATCGTTCACGATGCTTTCGCTGAGGGTATGGTGGAAAAGGGAATCCTGGATTCCGGCTGCTGCTTCAGCGTCAATCCCCTGGTGGATTGGGCGGATCTTGTGATCTCCGACGGCTTTATTGAGCCCCACTTCTTTGCAGGCTTCTCCGGCGGCAGAAAGAGCATTCTGCCCGGCATTTCCAGCGCAAAGAGCATTATGTCCAACCACTGCTCCAAGCTGATCGCAGCCGATAAGGCGCGCACCGGTATTCTGGACGGCAATCCCATTCACGCGGATATGACCACCGCCGCTCTGCGGGCAGGTCTTAAGTTCATTCTCAATGTGGTTCTGGACGACGATAAGAACATCGTTGCAGCCTTTGCAGGCGATGCTGTCAAGGCACACAGAGCCGGCTGCGACTACTCCCGGGATATGTTCCGTGTGGATGCCGTTCCCGCGTCCGTAGTCGTCACTTCCAACGGCGGCGCTCCCCTGGATCAGAACATCTATCAGACCGTTAAGTCTATGACCGCGGCGGAAAGCTGCGTCCACCCCGGCGGCTTCATTCTCTGCGTTTCCGAGTGCGCCGACGGTCACGGTGGTGAGCAGTATGTCCGTTGGTTCTCCGAGTCTAACGGCGCTCAGGATGTGTTGGATAAGATCAGCAAGATCGCAGCGCCCGACACCATCGGTGACCAGTGGCAGGCGCAGATCCTTGCAAGAGTGATGGTGCATGCAAATGTTGCCCTCATCTGCGACGAAAAGAACAAGGAAATTGTGGAATCCATGGGTATGCTTTGGTTCAAGGACGTAAACGACGCCCTTTCCTACGCCAAGGAGAAGCTTGGCGACCGCTACGACGGCGTCACCGTGATTCCCAACGGCATTTCCGTTATTCCTATGTAATTTTGAGGTGATAAAAATGGATCAGAAACTTCGTACCGAGACTCTGTGCATCCAGGCTGGCTACTCCCCTGCCAGCGGCGAACCCCGGCAGATCCCCATTATCCAGAGCACTACTTTTAAGTATGCTACCTCCGAGGATATGGGTAAGCTTTTCGACCTGGAGGCTGAGGGTTACTTCTACTCCCGTCTGCAGAACCCCACCTGCGATATGGTGGCCGCAAAGATTGCCGCTTTGGAAGGCGGTACTGCCGCTATGCTTACCGGCTCCGGTCAGGCTGCAAATTTCTACGCTCTCTTTAACATCGCCTCCTGCGGCGACCACATCGTGGCGTCCACCGCTATCTACGGCGGTACTTTCAATCTGCTGAGCGTGACTATGAAGCGCATGGGCATTGAGGTCACTTTTGTGGATCCCGATTGCAGTGAGGAAGAGCTCAGCGCTGCTTTCCGCCCCAACACCAAGGCGCTCTTCGGCGAGACCATCGCAAACCCCGCGCTGACAGTGCTGGATATTGAGAAGTTTGCAAAGGTTGCACATGAAAACGGCGTTCCCCTGATCGTGGACAACACCTTCCCCACTCCCGTCAACTGCCGTCCTATCGAATGGGGCGCGGACATCGTTACCCACTCCACCACCAAGTATATGGACGGTCACGGTGTTGCCGTCGGCGGCTGCATCGTAGACAGCGGCAAGTTCGACTGGACTAAGTATCCGGACAAGTTCCCCGGTCTGTGCACTCCCGACGACAGCTACCACGGTGTCACCTACACCGAGCGTTTCGGTCTTGCCGGCGCTTTTATCACCAAGTGCACCGCACAGCTGATGCGTGACCTGGGTTCCATCCAGTCTCGCCAGAGCGCTTTCTATCTGAATTTGGGTCTGGAGAGTCTTCCTTTCCGTATGCGTCAGCACTGCCAAAACGCGCAGAAGATCGCAGAGTACCTGCAGAGCAACGAAAAGGTTGCCTGGGTCAAGTACAGCGGTCTGCCCTCCGATAAGTATCACGCGCTTGCCACGAAGTATATGCCGAATGGCACTTGCGGTGTAATTTCCTTTGGTCTTAAGGGCGGCAGAAAGGCTGCAGAGACCTTTATGAAGCACATGAAGCTGGGCGCCATCGAGACCCATGTGGCAGACTCCCGCACCTGCTGCCTCCACCCTGCCAGCGCTACTCACCGCCAGATGACCGATGAGCAGCTGGATGCTGCCGGCGTCGGTGCTGACCTGATCCGCCTGAGCTGCGGTCTTGAAAACGCAGAGGATCTCATTGCGGACCTGAAGCAGGCTATCGAAAAAGTTTAATAGGAAACGGTTGCCGAAAATCGGCAGCCGGTTTTTAGTGGACAAGAAAAAATCACGTCCACTTTTGTGGGCG
>JAZSAB010000009.1:0-9563 GCA_045601675.1 Faecousia sp. | reverse complement strand
GTAGGGGCGGGTCTTGACCCCCCCTTCTTGGTACTGTTCCTTTTTTGGGCGGGTCAAGACCCGCCCCTACGGAGTGAGCCAAACCCTTTACGCAATATTTGTTGTTTTACAGTAATTGTACTGCCAGGGGGAAGAGGATCGCCGTTAAGACACCGGAAACGGTCAGGGAAAGGGTTCCCACAGCCCCCTGGAGCTGACCGGACTCGCTGATTTTAGAGGTTCCGATCACATGGGCGGAAGTGCCGAAGGCAACGCCCTGGGCAATGGGCTCTTTGATCTTGAGAAGTTTACATAACGCAGGACCCAATACACAGCCTGTCATGCCCGTAAGGAAAGTTCCCACCGGTGCAAGGGCGGCAAGACCGTCATTTTGCACCGTAAGGGCAAGACCGATGGCGGTGGTGACGCTTTTGGTAAGCAGCGGAACGGAGATCTCCCGGCTTAAGGAAAACAGCTTGCAAAGCAAGAGCACAGAGCCTACTGCCGCCACCGTACCTGCGGCAACGCCGGTCAAAATGGCCGGCAGGCTCTTGCGCAGCACCTTCATCTGCTGGTAAAGGGGCACTGCAAGGCACACGGTGCAGGGGGTCAGCAGCCACTGGAGCGTATCCATACTGCCGGAATACTTTTCGGGAGCATAGCCAGTCAGCAGCAGCACGCCGATGGTAAGCAGCACGGCAATGAGCAGCGGGGTAGTGGCGGGAGATTTCCACTTTTTGTTGATTTGTACGCCGATTTGGTAGGTAAGGAGCGTCAGCGCCAGGGGGAAGATCGAAAAGCTCTCAAAAAACTCAGCCATCGCGTTCATCTCCCTTCTTCTTTTTCAGAAGCCACTGGGTCACAAGACCGCTGACCGCCAAAATAAGAAATGTAGTGAGCACCGTAATAGAGATGATGGGGACAAGATCCCTGGAAACCACATTCCAGTACGCCAACAGGTTTACAGACGGGGTGACGAACAGCACCGGCAGAATGGAAATGAGGAATTTACTGACATCCTCCACATCTTCTACCTTAACGATGCCGAAGCACAGCGCCAAAAACAGCAGCAAAAGTCCGTAGATTGCTCCGGGAATGGGAAAGGGAACTACCCGTTCCAGCACCTGCCCAATGAGGGTAAAGAGCAGGATATATACGATTTGTTTCAGGTATTTCATAATATCTCCTTTATCGCCCGGATAAATTCCGGGGATGTGCCGCAGCAGCCGCCTAAAAGCTCCGCGCCCATAGCGCGGCAATCCTTCAAGATCGCTGCGAACTCTTCCGGACCCATGGGGTACTGGGGGATGCCGTCGTCACCAATGACAGGAACGCCGGCATTTGGCTTGCAGACCAGCGGACCTTTTACATATCTTTTCAGTTTACTCACAAGACCGGGAGTAAAAGCGTCCGCCGCCACGCAGTTAAAGCCTACTGCCGCCGCACCGGCTTTTTCCAGCTCCCGGAGCACCGGTCCTGCCTCCCGTCCGGACAAAAGACTTCCGTCGGGCTGCATGGTAAAGGTGTACATGCTGGCTCCCGCGCCCTCCAATTCCGCGGCGGTGAGAATGGCCTCCGCCTCCAGGGGATAGAGGAGGGTCTCCGCCGCCAAAAGGTCTGCGCCGCCGTCTATAAGACCACGAATCTGCCGGCGGTAGTTTTCTACCAAAAGATCGAAATTCTCTTCGTCGAAGCTGTCGGTAAAGGCTGCCAGGGTGGTGAGATTTCCTGCCACCAGCACATCCTTGCTGACGCTCTTGCTTAAGGCCACAAGCCGGGCGTTTATCTTTTCCGTTTCCGCTTCAAGACCGACCTTCCGGAGGGCGATGGGTTGCGCCTGGAAGGTGGGGACGTAGAGAATATTGCTGCCCGCCTCCGCGTACTGCCGCTGCAGGCGCAGGAGCGCGTCGGGATGCTCTAAGATCCACGCCTCCGTGCAGCAGCCCCGGGGCATGCCCGCCTTTTGCAGACCCGTGCCGGTAGCGCCGTCCAGGATCATCGGACAAAGGGTCTTAAATTGTTCCTTGGTAAGCACCTTACTCCCTTCAAAACGTATGAATTTATTGTAGGGGCGGGCCTTGACCCGCCCTCATAAGCCGATGGTAATGTTAGGGCGGGTCAAGATCCGCCCCTACGGGTACTTTTATTATAAAGGAAGCGGAAAAAGAATGCAAGGCGTGATTGACGAGGGGGAGATAATTTGCTACTATATACCCATATTTTGAAAAAAGGAGACCTTTTTATGAATAAAACTGTTCTTAGAAAGTATGCTGACCTGATCGTCCGCAAGGGCATCAATGTGCAGAAGGGCCAGGATGTTTTGCTGTATGCGGATCTGGATCAGCCTGAGTTTGTGAAGATGGTAGTGGAGGCCTGCTACAAGGCAAAGGCCAGAAAGGTCACGGTGGAGTGGGGCTACGATCCCATCCGTAAGCTGCACATCCGCTATCAGTCCGTCAAGACCATGGGCACCGTTACCGACCTGGATAAGGCAAAGCAGCAGCACTACTGCGATACCCTGCCCTGCCGCCTGTTTCTGGAGTCCTCCGATCCCGATGGTCTGAAGGGCGTCAATATGGGCAAGTACGCCAAGGCACAGCAGATGTCCTGGCCTATCCTGAAGCCTTATATTGACGAGCGCGAGGGCAAGCAGCAGTGGTGTATCGCCGCTGTCCCCGGCAAGGCATGGGCAAAGAAGGTGTTCCCCGGTCTGCGTCCCGCCGCCGCTATGGAAAAGCTGTGGCAGGCAATTCTCTCCGCTGCCCGGGTGACCGATGATCCCATCAAGGCTTGGGAAGACCACAATAAGGACCTCCACGACCGCTGCGAATACCTCAACTCCCTGGGCATCGAGAGTCTGCACTACACCGCCGATAACGGCACCGATCTTACCGTGGGTATGATCCCCGAGGCGATCTTCTGCGGCGGCGCGGAGACCTCCCGCCAGGGCATTACCTTTAACCCCAATATGCCTTCCGAGGAGTGCTTCATCTCCCCCATGAAGGGCAAGGCTGAGGGCATCGTCTATTCTACCATGCCCCTGTCCTACCAGGGTCAGCTCATTGAGAACTTCTCCATCCGCTTCGAAAACGGCAAGGCTGTGGAAGCCAAGGCAGAGAAGGGCGAAGAGCTGCTCAACACCATGCTCTCCATGGACGAGGGCGCAGCTTATCTCGGCGAGTGCGCGCTGGTCCCCCAGAAGAGCCCCATCTGCGAAAGCGGCATCCTGTTCTATAACACCCTGTTCGATGAGAACGCATCCTGCCACCTGGCTGTGGGCGAGGGCTTCACTGACACCATCCGGGATCACCACAACAAGACTCTGGACGAGTGCCGTGCTCTGGGCATCAATGAGTCCATGATCCATGTGGACTTTATGATCGGCTGCGACACCATGAACATCACCGCCACCACCCGTGACGGCAAGGAAGTTGCCATCTTCCGGAACGGAAACTGGGCATTCTAAAAGATTTTTTCGAAAAATTGAAAAAAATGCTTGCAATCTGCGATTTTGTATGATATGCTTGTTCAGCAATATCGATTGTTAGGGTTTTTGCGCCCTTTTAACTTACCAGAAAGAGGTGAACAACATGAAGGAAGGTATCCATCCCAATTACGAACAGACTACGATCCGCTGTGCTTGTGGTAACACTTTTACTACCGGTTCTACCAAGAAGGACATCAGAGTTGAAATCTGCTCCAAGTGCCACCCTTTCTATACCGGCAAGCAGAAGCTGGTTGACACCGGTGGACGTGTTGACCGTTTCAACAAGAGATTCAATCTGAAGTAATTCCCCGTCCGCACTGCGTTTTCGCAGTGCGGACTTTTCTTTTTGCAAAAATGCGGATTTCTGTTGTCTTGGCAGGGAAATATGTAGTATACTATATAAAATGTATCCTATGGAGGAACTATGGAAACGAATTTTGAAAATGTGCAGGAGCGGGCGGTCCTTGTGGGACTGAACGCGGACTGTTTTACATCTGCCCAGACCGCAACCGACGAGAGCCTGGAGGAGCTGGAGGCGCTGCTGGAGACCGCCGGCGGCTTCTGTACCGCGAAAGTACTGCAAAATCGCCACACCCCCGATTCCCACAGCTTTATCGGTGAGGGAAAGGCTCAGGAGGTAAGAATGCTCATCGAGGCCACCGAGGCGACTATGGCGGTGTTCGACAATGAGCTCTCCCCCGGTCATATCCGGGCGCTGGAGGATATTTTGGGCGTGACGGTGCTGGACCGCAGCGCTCTGATTTTGGATATTTTCGCCCAGCGGGCAAAGACAAAGGAAGGCAGACTCCAGGTGGAGCTTGCCCAGTATAAGTATCTGCTGCCCCGGCTGTCCGGTATGGGCAAATCCCTTTCCCGGCAAGGCGGCGGTATCGGTACCCGGGGTCCCGGCGAAACGAAGCTGGAGTCCGACAAGCGGCACATCCGGGAACGAATTGCCCGTCTGCAGCAGGAGCTGGAGCAGGTGCGGCAGGTCCGCGGTGTCCAGCGCCAGCGGCGGATGAAAAACTCCGTGCCGGTGGTCGCCATCGTGGGCTACACCAACGCAGGTAAATCCACCCTCTTAAATCAGCTGACCGACGCGGGCATCCCCGCCAACAACCGGCTTTTCGACACCCTGGACACCACTTCCCGGATGCTTACGGTATCCGAAAATCTCAGCGTAGTCCTTTCTGACACCGTCGGCTTTATCGCAAAGCTCCCCCACCACCTGGTGGAGGCGTTCCAGGCGACCCTGGAAGAGCTGCAGTACGCGGATCTTCTGCTCCATGTCATCGACAGCTCAGACCCCAACCGGGAGGAGCATATCGCCGTGGTGGAGAGCCTCATCGGAAAGCTTGCAAACCCGGAGACCCCGGTGCTCAAATGCTTTAATAAGTGTGACTTAGTGACCCTGGACGATATCCCCGTAGGAAACGATATCGTGCCCATCTCCGCCGCAAAGGGACGGGGCATGAAAGAACTGCTTGCTGCTATCGAAAAGGCGCTGGACCAGGGTCGCCACCATGTGATCCTCACCATTCCCTATTCCGCCGGCGGACTTGTGGACACCCTCCATTCCACCGCCCAGGTTAAGAATGTGGACTACACCGGAGAGGGCATTGTGGTGGAGACGATCATCGACCCCATCCTCTACGGCCGGGTCAAGGACTATATCACGGAAGAAATTTAAAAAGCCCCCTCTGTCGAGGGGGCTGGCACGGCGCAAGCCGTGACTGGGGGAGAGTTCTCTCCCTCCGTCTGCGCTTGCGCGCAGCCACCTCCCTCCCGGAGGGGGGCGGTCTTATTCAGAAAGGAGCGGCAGTTATGGACGAATACTTAGTGCCCACCGGGTTCGGTGAAGACGAATTTGTAGAGAACAAGTCCCGGTTTATCGGCAGAGTCTGGCTTGTGGAAACGGAAGAAGAAGCCCTGGCGAAGATCGCCGAAATGAAAAAGCAGCACTACGATGCCACCCACAACTGCTGGGCCTATGTGCTGCGCAGCGGCGCGATGCGCTTTTCCGATGACGGCGAGCCCGGCGGCACAGCGGGCAATCCCATGATGCAGGTGCTGCTGAAAGAACAGTTATATAATGTAGTATGCGTGGTCACCCGGTATTTCGGCGGCACCCTTTTGGGCGCAGGCGGCTTGGTTCGTGCTTACACCAAGGGCGCGAAGATCGCCATCGATGCTGCCGGAAGATCTATAAAAAGGGTTTGGTCTGTGCTGTACATACCCTGTCCCTACAATTACTATGAGCGGATGAAATTAGAGATTGCCGCTTTTGACGGCGTGATCTGGGACACCCAGTTCGGCGCAGAGATCGATCTTGAGGTAATGATCGCCGAGGGAAAGACCGAGGATTTCATCGCAAGGCTTACGGATATGACAAATGGCACGGTGGAGTGCTTAGTAACAGGACAGGAATACAGAGCCTTCCCTGTAAACAAGGGGGAAGTGTAATGGAAATTCGGAAGATCACGGCTGAAAATGCGGCAGATCTTCTGCTCCCAAATGAACCCTTCTCCCAGCCGGGACAGTTTGTTCCCAGTTTAAAGGACGGCGTTTGGGGATACGAAGTGCGCCTCTATGAAAACCCAAAATCTATGGTGTTTCCCCCGGAAAACTACGACCTGGAAACCATCCAAAATGAGGGCTTTGCCCTGGCTGCTTACGAAGGTCGCACTTGCGTGGGACTTGCCATATTTAAGGATGCCTTTTTCCGGTATATGCACCTGTACGATTTGAAGGTATCTGCCGCCTGCCGGAATAAGGGCGTCGGAAAGGCGTTGATCGATGCCGGTCTCGCCGAAGCGGTTTCCCGGAACTACCGGGGCATTTATCTGCAGGCTCAGGACGACAATTTAGGCGCTTGCCTGTTCTACTTAAAATGCGGTTTCCGCATCGGCGGTTTTGACAACCGGGTCTACGGCGGGACTTCCCAGTCCCACAAGGCGGACATTATCTTTTATCTGGACGGGAGGGACACCCTATGACACTCAGAGAAGAATTAGAACTGCAGGAGCACCTGCAGCTTGCCCCTAACGCTGCGTTTTCTGACGAGAGCAAAGGCAGACTTCGTCCGGAAGAGGCGGAAGAGAACGATGTGCGCACCGTCTACCATCGGGACGGCGACCGGATCGTCCACTCTAAGGCGTTTCGCCGCCTGATGCACAAGACCCAGTGCTTCCTCCAGCCGGAGGGCGACCACTACCGCACCCGGCTTACCCATACCATGGAGGTTTCCCGGATCGCCCGGACCATCGCAAGAGCCTTGCGGCTCAATGAAAACCTCACGGAGGCCATCGCTCTGGGTCACGATTTGGGTCACACCCCCTTCGGTCACGCCGGCGAGGATGTGCTCTCGGAGGCTATGGGAAAGCCTTTCCGCCACAACGAGCAGAGCTTGCGTGTGGTGGACATTCTCGAAAAAGACGGAATAGGTCTGAACCTTACTTATGAGGTCCGCATGGGCATTTTGGGACATACGGGAAATAACGACCCCGGCACCTTGGAGGGCTGGACTGTCCGCCTGGCAGACCGGATCGCCTATGTCAATCACGACTTAGACGATGCCATCCGGGGCGGTGTGCTCCGGGAAGAGGACGTGCCCCGGGATATTCGGCTCTGCTTAGGCGAAAGTCCCAGAGAGCGGATCAACACCCTGGTCTGCGATGCCATCGCCACCTCCCGCGGAACGAATCAGATCCAGTACTCCACCGAGATACAAAAGGCGGCGGACGATCTGCGCAGCTTCCTCTTCGAAAAGGTCTACCGCAACCCCGTTGCCAAGGGCGAAGAGGACAAGGCAAGAGATATGCTGCGCAGCCTTTGCGATTTTTACATCCGCAATCCCGAGGCGCTGCCGGAGGATTTCCAGCCCCAAATGTCTTTTGACGGCATCGAGCGCACCGTCTGCGACTACATCGCCGGTATGACCGACAATTACGCTGTCGATAAATATACGGAACTTTTCATCCCTATGGGGTGGCATATTCGATAATTCTATGTTATAATATACGGTAATCTTTTGAAAGGAGGCGGTTTTGTGGCATTTCCCCCAAGTTTTATTGATGAACTCATAGCAAGAAATCCCATTGAGGAATTGGTTGGTCAGTATGTGCAGCTAAAGCGCAGCGGCAGCAATCTCTTCGGTCTTTGCCCCTTCCACGGCGAAAAAACCGCGTCCTTCTCCGTTGCCCCGGATAAGGGCATCTACTACTGCTTCGGCTGCCACAAGGGCGGCGGCGCCATCAACTTTATGATGGAATTAGAGGGTCTTTCCTACCCCGACGCGGTCCGGAACCTTGCCCAGCGCGTAGGCATGGAAGTGCCGGAGGATGAACAGTATCAAAGCCGTTACCGTTCCCAGGAGCGTCTTTGGGCGCTGATGAAGGAGGCGGGTCGGTTCTTTAACGAGCAGCTCTACGCCCCCGGCGGAAAAGAGTGCCTGGACTACATCCAAAAGCGTGGGCTTACAAAAGCCATCGTCACCAAATTTGGCATCGGCTTTGCCCCCAATTCCTGGAATGCCCTTACTGACGCTATGCGTAAAAAGGGATACACCGATAAAGAATTGCGGGACGCTGACTTAGTGGGCGAGAAGAACGGACGGATCTACGACCGATTCCGTAACCGGCTGATGTTCCCCATCATCGATGTCCGGGGAAACGTCATCGGCTTTGGCGGTCGCGTGCTGGACGACAGCAAGCCCAAATACTTAAACTCCAACGAAACCCTTATTTTTAACAAGCGAAAGAACTTGTTTGGTCTCAATTTTGCCAAGAAAACCAAACTTCCCAATATCATTCTGGTTGAGGGCAACATCGATGTGGTGACCCTCCATCAGTTCGGCTTCGATAACGCCGTGGCATCTCTCGGCACCAGTTTAACCGAAGAGCAGGTCACCCTCCTTTCCCGGTACACCGAGCAGGTGGTGCTGACCTACGACTCCGATGAAGCCGGTCAGCGGGCAGCCCAGCGGGCGATCCCCATGTTAGAAAAGGCGGGCATCCAGGTAAAGGTCCTGAAAATGAAGGACGCCAAAGACCCGGACGAATTCCTCCATAAATTCGGCGCGGACCGCTTTAAGCTCCTGCTGCAGGACTCCTCCGGACGGGTGGAGTATCAGCTAAATGCCATTCTCTCCAAGTACAACATCCGGGAGGATGAGCAGAAGATCCGCTACATCCAGGAGGCAGCAAACCTGCTCTCTACCTTGGATAGCTCCGTCAAGCGGGAGGTCTACGGTCACCGGGTGGCGGAAAGTGCCGGCATCAGCGACGAGAGTATGAAGCTGGAGATCAATAAGGCCTTCAAGCGCCGGATCGCCCGGGAGAAAAAGCAGCAGGAAAAGGTAAACCTTGCCCCCATGCAGGCATTGCAGCCCAAGGAGCGGTCCATCCGCTACAATAATATAAAGTCTGCCGTGGCGGAGGAAATGATCATCGCCCTGGCGTTCAAAGAGCCGGCGCTTTTGGACAGCACCGGTATGCTAAGCGCCGACAGCTTCTCCGTGCCCCTTTTGGGAAAGGTCTTTTCCCAGATGCTTACACGGCACCGCACCCACCGGGATATTTCCGTGGGTGTTTTGGAGGAATTAAGTCCCGAGGAGACCTCCCATATCGTGTCTATCTGCCAAAAGCAGGAAGGTCCTGTGAGCGACCAGGCATTCCGGGACTGCATCCGCACGGTGCTCTCCCAGAAGGAGCGCTCCGCCGGGGATGACGACCTGCTGGCACTGCGGGACAAGCTTAAATCAAGTAAAGGAACAAAAGCATGAACACATGCCTTTTGGAAAAACAAAATACAGACGAGGTAGGTACTTACCTCAATGAGATACGGCAGTTCCCTCTGCTGAGCGCGGAGCAGGAGCAGACCCTTGCCCGCCGGTGCGCGTCCGGTGACGAGGACGCCATCCGGCAGATGGTAAGCTCCAATCTGCGGCTGGTGGTCAGCGTTGCCAAGAATTACACCGGCCGGGGCGTGCCTCTTTTGGATCTTTGCCAGGAGGGCAGCGTTGGCCTTATCACCGCGGCGAAGAAATTCGACTGCGACCGGGAAACCAGGTTTTCCACCTACGCCACCAAGTGGATCC
>JAZSAB010000008.1:0-5278 GCA_045601675.1 Faecousia sp. | reverse complement strand
CGGATATCGTCCATTGCATGGTCATTTTCCTTTATCGGCTTATCCGTTTCACCCTTCTCGTCCCACCGGTATAGTCCAAATTCCCGGATGGCATCGGTGCAGCCTTCGCTTATCCGGATCACGCCAGCCTTCAGCATAGCTGCCGTCAAGCGGATTCCGTACAGAACATCATTCTTTGCCTTGCGGACGGAGAATCGTCCGTGCTGGCGTATCGTAGCAATAAAAGAAGCTGCCGACGGATCCACGATCACAGATCGGATATCCCTGTCGCCAGCTAATTTATTCAGTTCTTCGTAGTAGTCCTCATCCGTGAGCATTCTGGACTTCTCCCTGCCGGAATAGTAATACTCCGCCACCCGGATGGCTTGCCCGGCATGAACGCGCCACAGACCTGCAGAAAAGGGGTTCAAGGTGCCGTAGTCTACGGAGATATACCACTGACCGCATTTTTCCATTTCTTCCGGCAGCACCGCCACCGTATCGGTCTCTTTGTCGAACTGATATACAAGCCCCTCTGCCATACACCACTCACCCAGGATATACCGGCGGTAAAATATGCCTGAGTACATTCTTTCGTAGCGCTGCCGTATTTCCGGCGCCAGCGCAGAGTTATCAGCCATGGTAAAGTGCAAACGCAACGTGTTTCTTTCAACGCACTTTAAGATCCACTCTTTGTAAAACCAGTGTTCCGGACCTGCCGGGTTGCAGTTGAACCACAGCTTAGAACCCGTCACAGAGCATCTGGCGCAAGCCTGCTCCACAAAAGATCGGGGCATCAGCGCCACCTCATCCAGCAGCACGCCTGCCAGCGTAATGCCCTGGATCAGAGTATAGGAGCTTTCATCCTTGCCACCGAAAAGAAAAAACGTATTCGTCCGCTTGCCATCGGCGACAACCAGTTTTCCGTCGCTGCGCTTATCCGTAATTTGGTAAATACCTCCAAGCCAATCGTTCAGCTTCATAACGATATTCCGTCGCAACGCGGAAACCGTTTTGCCGCAGATCGCAAAGCTCTGGTTGTCGAATGTGGACATTGCCCACAAGAAAAAACCGCCGACCATACATACGGTCTTTCCGGATCTAACGGCTCCGTCGCAGATAATCGCATCTCGGTTACGAAACGCCGGGCGATTCCACCATGTTAATGCCAGCAGCTGCCGCTTAGTGAATCTCTTGTAGATCATCGGTATTTATGTCCTCTCCGGTTGCCTTGATCATTTCTAGCAGATTATTCTTCTGCTGCTCACCTACGCCCTGGATTCCAATATGCTTATCCAGCTGTTCCAAAGCCTTCAGAGCACCTTTGCTGTCAAAGCCATACACACCGCACTCTTCATATTTCCCGGTTTTGGGGTTCAATGTCTTTACGGGAGTGGGATTCATGCATTTCTTGTAGACATCGATCAGTTCGAGCACCACAAAATCCGCATTGAGTGCCAGCCTTTCCCGCTGTTCTTTTCTTAGTTCGCCTACGCGCGTGAGGATGTTTGGATTTCTTAGGAGCGTGGATGCCTGGGATGCTGCGCTTCGTTTTCCGTAGCCGGCGCGGATCGCCGCCTGCGTACCGTTCAGATCCACCAGGTACTCCCGGCAGAACGCTTCATGCTTTTCATTTTCCAGCTCGGCCATCCATGTCCCTCCCTCCAAGTCTTCCATGCTACTGTTATAACACAGAATTTTGGCTCTTGTCTGTCAATCTATCAAACCATGACATTTACCCACAAGGCGCACAAAGTCCCTGTGGTATCTCCAAGCTGTCTCTTTTGAGCAATGAACCCTTTGGGCAGCACCCTCTATGGTCGTCCTCTGTTTCCAAAGAACCAGATCTATCACAGCAAGACGATCTCTGCCATTTGGCATTTTTTGAGTAGCTTTTACTGCTGCGCTTACCGAATCAAATTCTTTCTGCTTTACCGGTGGTAGCTGCCGAAGGGTAATTACTTCTGTGGTTCTGGATGCTCCGCCGCCTCCTGGCATACCTGTTATGGATGCGGTGATGTTCTGCCGGTGAAGATCTTCGTATTCCCGTTTCAATTCCGGATACTGCCGGATCATTGCCTTGGCATAGCTCCACCATATGTATCTCGGCTTACTCATTCGTTACCCCTCCCTATTGCAAATTGACATCCGGCGTCAGATCACCGGTCTTGGTGTATTTAGGCAGCACATAGCGTATATACTGAGGCTGACCGGACCGGGTAAACTCTCGACGGAAAAGGAGCTTACCGCCACGGGGTACCTGCAGTTCCGCCTCACTTGCAACGATTCGGTCCTTCGGCTCGGGATGGACTATATTGCGGGTGCTGCGATATTTCTTAGCATCCGGAATCCTGCGCACCTGGCTGACGATGTAATCCGCAAGCTCCGTCAAATCTTCCCTATACTGATGCAGATATTCCACATCCGTACCGCCCAGCTCTCCCCAGGCTTCCTTGAAGCATTCCAGTGCCTCTTTGTTGATCACAAGGTGATGGTGGACACGGACCTGTATGTATTCCTGTAGTTTCCGGTCAAACTTCTGGTCAGATGTGGTCATGTGGGCTTTGAGTTCAATGCCTCTGCTCTTTGCCCTGTTCTGTGCCCGGCGGAGACAGAGATTTAATTCATGATCAGCTGCTTCCCAAATTACATCCCGTCTTTCTTCATCGGAGAGCATAGACAGATCTATCCCCTGCTTGCTTGCCCACTTTTCCAGTTTCTTCATTCCGGTCTCTGAGTAGTCCAGGCTAAAGAAAATATCCTCACCGGAATAATTCTCGTGAAGATCCCGGGCAAGGCGCTTAACAGCAGAGTATTCATTCTGGGATTGTTTTTTGATCGCAGCTTTCTGTTTGCGAGTCAGTTTTTTATCCGGCCGTTTCCCCGGGACCCAAAACTTTGTTTTCTCTCCCAGTGAACCAGCTTTGTATGTCCGGATTACCCAGTAGCCTTCTTTCTTCATGGCGATACCCTCTCTTATATATAGGATGGTTGAATTGTTAGGCCCTTACCAAGCCCACATACGCGCGTGCGCGCGCGAGTAATAATTGATTTGATTTTCTAAGAAAGGCATCGCAAAACGGTGCCCTTCGTACAAAATCAAACCCGGTTGTTTTGCTGCGGTGGCAGAGCTGCCGCAGGATCGAGGTTCTTTCATTCTTTGTCTGTTCCCCCTCGCCTTTGTAAACCGGCACAGCGCTTAATCAGCGCCGCTCCATATTATGGATAGTAGTCCCATATCTCCGGCATGGCACCGGGGATCCCGGTGCCGCGACGCAAACAGTGTGTTAATCTTTGCCGTAGCGCTCCCGATCCCGGCGCTCTTGGGCTATTGCCGCACATTCCACGCTGCAATACTTTCTGCCCTTATAGCTGCCGGTGATCGGCTCACCGCAGATAACGCAGATCCCTTTCTTTTTTGCCGGCTCTGCCTGCCTGCCTTTTAGGGTGGGTTTTCTCGGCTTGCGCGCCATATATTGTCCGTACGACACGCCCATGATTCGGGCAGCTGCTGCATCCTTTGATAATTGATCCATTATGTATCCTCCTCGTTTGGTTTCCAGTCCGGCGGCATTTCCGAAATGCTGCGCCGGGTGGAATAGTAGCGGACAGTCGTCACCTCCACTTTGAAATGTCGATCGCAACACTCGCAAGCGGCATCCGTGGTTTCGTCCTCATCGAATTGCAAGCTTTCATATGGGTCGTACTCATAACCGCAGAAGGGGCAGATCACCTGATCCTTCCGGTGGGTCGCCCCTTCGTTCTCCCAACACACTTCTCGATCTATAGCATCATTACATGCATCACAAAAATGCAGCGTCAAGCTCCCTATTTCTTCTGAGCTATTCGTTGGGCATCCGCACCTTGCGCAGGTAAACTCCGCCACAGTGGTGGCTTTTTGAATTCGCTGAACGATCTGATCCGCCACCAGCTGTTGCATACCAGGCGGCATATCCCGCCCGGTCTCATACCTAAGTCCGTTTGCCATAGCTTTTCACTCTCCTCTTTTTCCACGAGAACAGAAATCGCTCATACTTGTCCACCGTTTCCATTTATTACAATAGCCGACAGCACCATCATGGTCATGCTCCAGGCAAACGCAGCACGGCACCACCGGCTTAGCATACCCGTTTAGCCGCTTCAAAGCTTTTTTGCACAAACAGCAAAGTTCTTCCTTTGGGTCTTGGGTCACAAAATCGCCACCGCAAGCCTTACATTTACGCCTTTCCATTACTTACCTCCAAATTGTGTGTGCAACCATGTATTGACATATGGTGTTTGCACTTCATATCGTACTGAATCATAGAACACGACTGCATTTCGTGTATCAATGCACCAACTTCGGTGTCATACATCCCTTTCCAGCCGCAAACATCCTTATGACAGCAAGTACCGCAATTCTTCTTGATATTATCAGCTTTCCGCTTTCTGCTTTCTTCTGTCATTTACCCTCTCTCCTTTCTCCGTAGGAGCAGAATCCATCGAACGGCATATCGTCCCATTTCATTGGATACGCACTCCGCTGCTGACACAAAACCGTTTTATGTATTTCATCATGGCCCACTGCAAATTTACACATTTCGCACGGTACCACTTCCATGGCATTGTCCAGCCAGTCTTGAAGTACAGAGCAGACTTTTCCACATCCATAAGCTTCACATTTCAAGCAGGGGTATTCATTGGCATCAATCAGCCGCTTTTTATTTGCCATTACTTCCCCTCCCCATGTACCATGTGGCTAGTACAATGCCCAGCCAGAAGCAGATCGCACCAACTACAGCATAGCGGATAAACTCGTAGTTCATAGCAGTTCCTCCACATAGCACCAGCTCTGGGGTGCCCGCTTTAATCCAAATTCTGAGACGTTCCGCACCCGGTATCCCTTGGTGGAGCAATAGTCGATCATGTTCCAAATATCCCAAAACCAAATTTCCCTACCTCGTGCATACGTCAGTGCATCATCACCTGTAACACATGCAGCTATCACCAACAGCGGGTGCAGTCTAGGGTATCCCTTCTTTGGGTCGTGGACTTCAAACTCTGCTAGGATCTGTCCACCACTTCCGCTTTCGCAGCACAGCACCCGAAAGGGCACCTCTTTGGGGCAGGTCTTTCGCATTTCGAAGAGCTTCTTTCCGGAACGGATATTATTAAGATGTTGTCGCTTGATGGTTGCAATTATCGTTTTCACTTCTTGCCACCACCTTTCCCTGTCTTAAAGGGATTGTTAGCCTTTTTTCTGCGGCGCATATCTGCCATGGAATTTGGAATATAAGTAGATTTCATTCCCAGTTTTCTT
>JAZSAB010000007.1:0-4602 GCA_045601675.1 Faecousia sp. | reverse complement strand
ACATGGCTACGATCCGACTTTGGTCGAAGGAGGCGAAGCCTGCGGTGCGCAATGTCACCGACTGGAAAAAGGCATTGAGGACTTTTGTTCCCGGCGCCATAGTCCCAAGGGTCTGGGGGTTGTTCCATTCCAGGAGCATGGTGACCCCTGCGCCCAGGACGATCAGCGCCCCCGTGCACAGCAGCACCAGCTTTGTATAGACGGAGAATTTGCGGAAAGAGCGCTTGGATGCCACTTCCTCCCATACAAAAAATCCAAGACCGCCAATGACGATCAGACACATAAGGGTGATAAGCACCACCGGGTCGTTTTGCATAGGCACAACGCTCTTTCCCGGCGCAAGCTTTCCGAAAAGGTCGAAGCCCGCATTACAGAAAGCGGAAATGCTGTGGAACACACCCCACACAGCCGCCTGCTTAATGCCGTACTCCGGCAAAAAGCGAAGGATCAGCACGATCGCGCCGATCGCCTGGACAGAAAGCGAGCCGATGAGCACCCATTTCTGCAGTTTTACCACGCCGTCCATATCGTCAAGGCTCAGTGCCTGGGCGATGACCATCCGCTGCCGCAGACCCACTTTTCTGCGCAGCAAAAATACCGCCGCAGAGGCAGCGGACATAAAGCCCAAACCGCCGATCTCAATAAGCAGCAGGATCACCGCCTGCCCAAAGGGCGACCACTGGGTATAGGTATCGTAAAGCACAAGACCCGTTACGCAGGTGGCGGAGGTGGCGGTAAAAAGCGCCGGGCGGAAGCCGCAGCTTTCCCCGCTCCGGGAGGAAACAGGCAGGCTTAGCAGCACCGCGCCTATGAGAATAATCGCCGCAAAGCTAAGGGCGATCATCCGCGTTGCGTTCATTTTCTTAATGGTGGAAAGCCCTCGGTTTTTTGCCAAGAAAGTTCCCTCCTCTTCTTAATATACAATGTATTATACCAATTTTCCCCGCCTTTGCAAGAAATTTTCATTTCCACGCCGGGATTGCAAAAAAGAAAGCCTTATGTTATACTATTATAAATGTATTTAGAGGGAGTTTTTTGCAATGCGCATTCAGGAATCCGGCGAGATGTATCTGGAGACGATCTATGTCCTGCTGAAGAAAAAAGGGCATGTCCGTTCCATTGACATCAGCGAACATATGGGATACAGCAAGCCCAGCATCAGCCGGGCTATGGGCCTACTGAAAGAGGGCGGCTATATCGAAATGCAGAAAGACGGCGCCATCCTGCTGACCCCCACCGGCGAAGAGGTGGCAAAGAATATCTACGAGCGGCACACCCTCCTTGCCCGGATGCTGACCCGCTTGGGTGTCAGCGAAGAGACAGCAGCAGAGGATGCCTGCAAGCTGGAGCATGTGATCAGCCAGGAAACCTTCCTCGCCATCAAAAAGCATGTGGAAACCTTCGATAAATAACAAAAACCGGCGCAAATGCGCCGGTTTTCTTATGCGTTTACGGGAGTTTTTACCTTTCGGGTGCGGAAGAAATATCCGATATAGCACACCGCCGCGGAGGCGATGAGCAGCGCAAGGATCAGCAGCACCATATTGACCACCCAGCCACAGGCGGCATAGATATCCTTGAATACCGCCAGGGGGCTTGGCAAATAGGGGGAGATGTAGAAGCAGTTGACCTCCCCCGGAAAAATCAGATTAAAGGTCTGGGCAACAGCGCAGGAAATAAGGTACACCACCGCGGACTTTTTATAAGAAGACTTATCCATACACGCCCGCTTGCTAAAATAGAGAAAGAGTCCCAGGAAGATCAGCGCCATGTGCCAGATATATGCGTGGATGGTGAGGGTCCAAAAGCCGTGGTTGATGCCGCTGGGCTCGATAAACGCCATAATGCCACCGAACATATTGATGGCAAACATAAACTCACAGAGCCAGTTATTCAGCTTTTCCTTGCGGCAAAACGCGCAGAAAAGGCTCAAATACATTGGCACGGAGCAGAGCTGGAAGGGAAAACAACCGAAAAATCCCCAGTCGTAGGGGTCAACGGTCATATGGAAGGCGATCTTATACACCTCCGCCACAAGCAGCGCGCCGCCGGTAATACCCAGCACCCATCGCGCGCCCCGGTCGCTTACCTTGCGCAGGCGCCAGGCGCCCCAAATGGCAAGCGCAAGCAGCAGCGCCGTTGCGATCAAATGAAACGCGCCGTAAGACACCGGCTTTTCCATGGTCCAGGCAGTCTGTTCCAAAAAGGCTCTCATAGTGATCCTTCTTTCTGTTTCGGATACCTTACTATACCACAGACCTACGGATTTTGCAATTGGATCGTTTTCCTTCAATCTTAACATTTACACAGTTAGCCCTCTGTGCTATACTATAGAAAGGACACCTATTTACTTGCACTTTTCGAAAAAAAGTGTATAATATTTAAGGAAAGTTTTCCGTAATGACGCAAATGCTGGAGGAAACCAATCATGAACTATGATGTGATTATTATCGGCGCAGGTCCCGGCGGTATTTTTGCCGCTTACGAGCTGATGCAGCGCAAACCCGATGTGAAGGTGGCTGTTTTCGAAGCGGGACATGCCCTTGCAAAGCGCAACTGCCCCATTGACGGCGAGAAGATCAAAAGCTGTATCGGCTGTAAGTCCTGCTCCATTATGAGCGGCTTTGGCGGCGCAGGCGCTTTCTCCGACGGTAAATATAATATCACCAACGATTTCGGCGGAACGCTGTACGAGTACATCGGCAAAAAGCAGGCGCTGGAGCTGATGCACTATGTGGATGAGATCAACCTGAAATACGGCGGCGAGGGCACAAAGCTCTACTCCACCGCCGGCACCCGTTTCAAAACCCTCTGCATTCAAAACGACCTGCACCTTTTAGACGCTTCCGTACGCCATTTGGGTACGGATATCAACTATGTGGTGCTGGAGAATCTGTACGCATACCTGCAGGATAAGGTGGAATTTTTCTTCGACACTCCCGTTAAGACCGTTGCCGTGACAGAAGAAGGTTACGAGGTGGTCTGCAATGATACCACCTACTGCTGCAAGGACTGCATTATTTCCGTTGGACACAGCGGCAGCAAATGGATGGAGACCGTTTGCAAAGAGCTTCAGATCCCCACAAAGTCCAACCGTGTGGACATCGGTGTCCGTGTGGAGCTTCCTGCGGCAGTGTTTGCCCACCTGACCGATGAGCTCTACGAGAGCAAGATCGTCTACCGCACCGAAAAGTACGGCGACAAGGTCCGTACCTTCTGCATGAACCCCAAGGGCGCTGTGGTCAACGAGAACACCAACGGCATCATCACCGTCAACGGACACAGCTATGAGGATCCCGCCAAGCAGACGGAGAACACGAATTTTGCTCTGCTGGTGGCAAAGCACTTCTCCGAGCCCTTCAAGGATTCCAACGGCTACGGCGAGTCCATCGCAAGACTCAGCAATATGCTGGGCGGCGGTGTCATCGTCCAGCGGTTCGGTGATCTGATCCGTGGTCGCCGTTCCACTCCCAGCCGCATCGAGGAAGCGTTCATCACACCCACCCTGAACGCCACCCCTGGCGACCTGAGTCTTGTACTTCCCAAGCGGATCCTGGACGGCATCATCGAGATGATCTACGCCCTGGATAAGGTCGCCCCCGGCACCGCAAACGACGACACTCTGCTCTATGGCGTGGAAGTCAAGTTCTACAATATGGAAGTGGAGGTAAGCGAAAAGCTGGAGTCCCGCTATCCCGGTCTGTATATCATCGGCGACGGCAGCGGCATCACCCACTCCCTTTCCCACGCCTCCGCCAGCGGTGTCCATGTCGCCCGCTGCATTTGCAAGTAACAAAAAGGCTCGCCCTTTCGGACGAGCCTTTTTATCACCGAGAAAGCAAGGAGCCTTTTTATGAAAAAGCTATATGAAAAGAACGAGCTGGTTTTCGCCTTAGTCTGGATCGCCTTATATGTGATCGTGATGAACATCGCCATGCAACTGTGCGGTGGCTTTGACGACCTGGCGGGCAAGACCGTTTCGCAGGTGCTGGTGCCGGTGATCTGCATTCTCATACTGGCGCTGACCGCCACCTTATGGATCGTGCGCAACGGATTATCCGAAACCTACGGTCTGTGCCGTTTCAAAAACAACTTGCGCTCCTTTCTTTGGTTTCTCCCCCTTGCCGTTATGTCCTGCACAAACTTAAAAAACGGCGTTGCCCTTTCCGCGCCGTTTTGGGTTTCCACACTCATGGCAGTCAACCTGGCAGTGGGCGGCTATGTGGAGGAGCTTATCTTCCGCGGATTTTTGTTTAAAGCCATGGCAAAAGACAATCTGCGGACAGCTATTATCGTTTCTGCCGTGACCTTCGGCGCGGGACATATCGTGAATCTTGCCAACACCGCCGATACCCTCGGCGTGCTGCTGCAGGTTTGCTACGCCATCGTCATCGGATTTCTGTACACCGTCATCGTCTGGAAAGGCGGCAGCCTGTGGCCTTGCATCGCAAGCCATATGCTCGTCAACGCCACCAGCGTCTTTGCGCCGGAGCAAGGACCGTTTCATAATCTGGTTACCGCCCTCTTTGGGCAGGCAAATGCCCAACTTACAAACCTGTGCAGTGCCGTGCTGATCATGCTGATCTCCGGCGGATACGCCAT
>JAZSAB010000006.1:0-2040 GCA_045601675.1 Faecousia sp. | reverse complement strand
CCTGGAACTACGCCGACCTGGGCTACTTCCGCGGCGGCGGATACTCCAGCCGCTTCGTGACCGACTGCGAGATGCCCGCGACCATGATCCGCCTGAACCTGGTGGACGGCCTGGGCCCGGTTCTGCAGATCGCAGAAGGCTGGACCGTTGAGCTGCCCGACGAGGTTACCGATACCCTGTGGAAGCGCACCGACTACACCTGGCCCTGCACCTGGTTCGCACCCCGCTGCGACGGCAAGGAAGGCTCCGCTTTCAAGACCGCCTATGATGTAATGAACAACTGGGGCGCAAACCACGGCGCAATCAGCTATGGCCACATCGGTGCTGACCTGATCACCATGTGCTCCATGCTCCGCATCCCCGTCTGCATGCACAACGTGCCCGAGGACGACATCTACCGTCCCGCTGCATGGAATGCATTCGGTATGGACAAGGAAGGCCAGGACTACCGTGCCTGCGCAACCTACGGTCCTCTCTACAAGTAATCATAAAACAATAAAAGTGGCGGTCTCTTGACCGCCACTTTTTGAAAACCCACATTTTGGAGGTAATATTATGCTGAAAAACATTCCTTCTATCCTTTCTCCCGAACTTTTGAAGGTTCTTTGTGAGATGGGTCATTCCGACCGTATCTGCATCGGCGACGGCAATTTCCCCGGCGCTGCTATGGCAAAGGCAAAGGGCGCGATCTTCCTTCGCGCGGACGGTCACGGCGTTCCCGAGCTGCTGGATGCCATTTTGCAGGTGATCCCTCTGGATACTTATGTGGAAAAGCCCGCTATCCTCATGGAGAAGATGGACTGCGATAAGGACCTGGAGATCCCCGTTTGGGAAGAGTATAAGAAGATCGTCACCAAGTATGACGACCGCGGCGCTGAGGCTGTTGGCAATATCGACCGCTTCAAGTTCTACGAGGAAGCCAAGGACTGCTACTGCGTTATCCAGTCCGGCGAGACCGCAATCTACGCAAATATCATCCTGCAGAAGGGTGTTATTAAGTAATGGATAAGGTCATTTCCGTGCTGCAGTCTGCGCTGCCGGTCTTTGCCGCCCTGTTTTTGGGCATGCTTTGCCGCAGCCGGGGATTTCTGAGCCGGGAGGGCATCGACTCCCTCAAAAAGGTGGTCGTGAACATCACGTTGCCCTTTGTGCTCTTTGATGCCTTTGCCACGGCGGAGTATTCTCCGGCGGCGCTGATCGTCCCGTCGCTGATGTATGTGATCTGCGTTCTGGCGCTGGCGCTTGGCTTCCTGGTCATCCGCCTGAGCGGAATGAAGAGCCGCCTTGCGCCCTTCCTGGGCTCCGGTTTTGAAGCGGGCATGCTGGGCTACACCCTGTTTATGCTGCTGTTCCCGGAGGTAAGCGAGTCGAAATTCGCGCTGCTGGACTTAGGTCAGGTACTCTTTGTGTTCACCCTGTTTAAGATCCTGATCTCCGGAAAGACGGATCTGAAAGCCATCGGCAAAGATATGATCACCTCTCCCATTTTGTGGGCGATCTTCTTAGGTGTCATCGTTGGCGCAACGGGTCTTTACGGCGCTATGGAAAAGGCAGGGGTCAGCGGTGTTGTGAATAGTCTGACAGACTTCCTCTCCGCGCCTACGGGTATGATCATCCTGCTGACAGTAGGCTATGATCTTGTGCTCAAGGACATCCCCTGGAAGAAGACCGCGGGGCTCATCGCCATGCGTTTTGGTATTATGGCAGTGTGCTACGGCATTATCGTCCTGCTCAACAGAACCGTACTGGGCGGTATGATTTTCGAGGGCGCGGCGCTTTTGATGCTGATTTTGCCGCCGCCTTATGTGATCCCCGTGTTTGCCGACGAGCCGGCAGAGCGTGTGCAGATCGCATCCGCCCTTTCCGCAATGACATTTGTGACCGTGATTTTGTTCTCGGTATATTCCGTCATTTTGGGAATGGGTTAATACATATGAAAGCCTTTGTAAGGGCGGGTCTTGACCCGCCCTTCTTCTTTTGACTTTAGGGCAGGTCAAGACCTGCCCCTACGATACGCAAAAACACCCCGGGGGGGCCCTG
>JAZSAB010000005.1:0-4233 GCA_045601675.1 Faecousia sp. | reverse complement strand
GAGCAGAGAGTCCGCGCCCGTGAGGCGCGGAAGGCTCTGGGCGACCTGGGTTGGGCAGGTATTGACTTTGGCTCTGAGGTTACAGCTACCGACTTTGTAGGTTACGATGTCAACGTCTGCGACGCTAAGGTCACCGCTGTTTGTGTTGGCGAGGAAGTCACCGGCTCTATTACCGGCGGTGAGAAGGGTGTTATCGTCCTGGATAAGACCCCCTTCTATGCGGAAATGGGCGGTCAGGCTGCTGACCATGGTGTGATCCTTATGGGTGACTGCCGCTTTGAGGTCACCGATGTTCAGAAGGATAAGGGTGGCAGATACCTCCACACCGGCACTATGAGAAGCGGCACCATCAAGACCGATGACTGCGTCTGCGCATCCATCGATGTGGAGCGCCGCAAGGCAATCATGCGCGCCCACTCCGCAACCCACCTGCTGCAGAAGGCGCTCAAGAGCGTCCTGGGCGACCATGTCCACCAGGCAGGCTCTCTTGTTGAGCCCGACCGCCTGCGCTTCGACTTCAGCCACTACTCCGCGGTTACCGCTGAGGAGATGGCAAAGATCGACTCCATCGTCCAGAGTGCTGTCCTGGAGGGCTACGGCATTGATGTCCGTGAGATGCCCATCGAAGAGGCCAAGGCTATGGGCGCTATGGCACTGTTTAGCGAAAAGTACGGAGACACCGTTCGCGTTGTCAATATGGGTGGCTACTCCATCGAGCTTTGCGGCGGTACCCACCTGGACAATACCGCGAAGATCGGACCTTTCCGTATCGAGAGCGAGGGCTCCGTTGCCTCTGGCGTCCGCCGTATCGAGGCAACTACCGGCAAGGCTTGCCTGGCAGAAATGGAGCTTGCCCGTCAGAGAGTTTATAACGCTTGCGCGATCCTGAAGACCAAGCCTGCGGAAATGGCACAGAAGCTGGAGAGCCAGATCGAAGAGATCAAGACGCTGAAGCGTGCTATTGAGACTTACAAGGCAAGAGAAACCGCCGGTGAGGCCGACCGTATTCTCTTCGGCGCACACAATATGGGCGATCTGCATGTGATCACCGCTGTGATCCCCGATGCGGATGCAGGAAAGCTGCGTCAGATGGGCGACACCCTCCGTGATAAGGATCCCGCAGTTGTTGCGGTTCTTGCATCTGCAGGCGACGAGAAGATCACTTTCCTGGCAGTTTGTGGCAAGGATGCCATCGCTAAGGGTATGAAGGCCGGCGAGCTTGTAAAGCTTGTATGTACTGCTTGCGGCGGCAGCGGCGGCGGTAAGCCGGACTCCGCTATGGGCGGCGGTAAGGACGCTACAAAACTTGACAATGCCATGGCACTGGTTGACGACTTTGTTGCTTCCAAGCTTTCTTAAATAGCGAACTTGGGGCACTGCTTTGCAGTGCCCCATTTTGGCAGAAAGGAGGAAATATGCGAAAACTGATGTACTTTGCGATAGGCTTTGCTGCAGCTTGCGCTGTGGGTGCTTATCTGGTGTTTGGGATGCAGCTTTTTCTGCTTGCCGGCATTTTTGCCGCAGTGGCACTAATCTTCGTTCTTGCACGCACACCGTCACTGAAGATCGCAGTGGTAGTATTGAGCGGCTGCGTAGCAGGGTTTCTTTATATGGGTCTGTTTGACAGTTTCTATTTGGCAGCAGCCAGAGTTTGTGACGGACAGATCGTCGAAACGCAGATCGAAGTTACGGATGATAGTTTTGAAACTGAGTACGGCTATTGCACGGACGGGAAAATATCTGTAAACGGAAAGTCCTTTCAAACAACACTTTACAATAGCGGAGAAGCATTAAAACCCGGTGACATTGTAAACGGCACCTTCCAGCTGCAGTTTACAGTCTCTCAGGGAAAGAATTCTCCTACATACCATCAGGGAAAAGGCATTTTCCTCCTTGCCAGACCGGAGGGTGAGCTGACCGTCAAGAAATGCGAGAAGCTACCTTTCAAATATTTTGCGCCATATATGCGAAAGCAGATCCAAAATGCGTTAGATCGCTGTTTCCCGGAGGATACGCTTGGCTTTGCCAGGGCGCTTCTGTTGGGAGATAGCAGTAAGCTCTCTGAAAAGCTGGATCAGGACTTCTCGGTTAGCGGAATCCGGCATGTGATTGCCGTTTCCGGTCTGCATGTTTCCATACTGTTTTCGCTTATATATGTATTTACAGGGCACAAGAATCTTCTAAATGTGCTGATCGGGCTTCCGGTACTGTTTCTTTTTGCGGCGATTGCGGGATTTACTCCATCAATCGTCCGCGCCTGCGTGATGCAAGGACTTATGATCCTCGCACTATGCATAGATAGAGAGTACGATCCGCCCACGGCACTGGCGTTTTCCGTTCTTGTGATCTTAGCAGTAAATCCGATGGCGGTTACTTCGGTGAGTTTCCAATTGTCCGTTGGTTGTGTCTTGGGTATCTTGTTATTCTCCCGAAGAATCCACGACTACTTTATGGATCCTCGCCGCTTGGGTCCTGCAAAGGGAAATTCCCTAAAATCCAAGCTGATCCGCTGGTTTGTCAGCGGCATCTCTGTGACGCTCAGCGCTATGGTGTTTACAATACCTCTCTGCGCTGTCTACTTTGGAATGGTCAGCATTGTCAGTGTGGTTACAAATCTTCTGACCCTTTGGGTTATATCGCTGATCTTCTATCTTGTGATGGCAGCGGGCATTCTGTCCGTGATTTGGCTGCCATTGGGGAGGATCGTTGCAGCGGTCGTTTCTGTGCCGATCCGCTATGTTCAGTTTATTGCAGGAGTCATGGCAGACATTCCCTATGCTGCGGTCTATACCCAGGACATTTATATCCTTGCGTGGTTGGTTGCTGCATATACACTGCTGGTAGTTTTCATGTTCAGCAAGAAAAAACGACCCCTTATTCTTGTTGGTTGCATGGCAGTATCTCTGCTGCTTTGTGTTTTGTTCTCCAGGTGGGAGGGCAATCGCGGGGATTTCTCTGTTACCGTCCTGGATGTGGGACAAGGACAGTGTGTTTTGATAAAAAGCCAGGAGGAGACATTCCTTGTTGATTGCGGTGGCGACAGCGGTTCTGCGGTTGCGGATACCGTAGTAAAGGCTATGTCCGCATACAGTATTGACGATGTTGACGGCATTATCCTAACACACTATGATACAGACCATGCCAACGGAGTCCTGCCGCTTTTAGAGATGGCAGAGGTAGAAAAGATCTATCTTCCGGATAGCCCTTGCGAAACGGATATGAAGAATCGCTTGGTTGCGCAGACGGACGCAGATACATTTATGGTCTCCCAGGATATGCAGATCGAGCTTCCAACCGCAAGCTTGCAGATCTTCGCGCCAGCAGAAACGAAGAATGAAAACGATAGTAGCTTATGCATCTTGTTTCAGTCGGGAAATTATGATATACTTATAACCGGAGACCGTGCCTTTTCCGGTGAGGAGCATTTAATGGAGCGGGTAACACTTCCCAAGCTTGAAGTGCTGATCGTGGGACACCATGGATCCGGCAGCTCCACCTCGTTGGAGCTTCTCCGGGCAACACGGCCCGACGAAGCCGTGATCTCCGTAGGAGAAAACAATAAATTCGGTCATCCTACCCGGGAGACCTTAATGCGGCTGGAGATGTTCGGCTGCAGAATTTGGAGAACAGATATTAGTGGTAATATTCGATTCAGGGGGTGAAATCAGTGGCAAAACAGGAAAATAATCCCGGCGCTTTTCAACAGCTGAAACAGATGCTCAAGGAAAAGAGGACTGACCGTCTGTACTTTTTTCACGGCGAAGAAACCTTCCTGCTGAATTACTATTTGCAGCAGATCAAAAAGCTGCTGATCGACCCGCTGACCGAGGCGTTTAACTTCCATAAGCTGACAAACGAGACATTCACTGTCACTGAATTTGCGAACTGCGTGGAAAACCTGCCAATGATGGCGGAAAACACGATGGTCCTGGTGGACGAGGTGGATATCTTTAAACTTCCCGAAATTGACCGGGAAAAGCTCATTGAGATATTTTCGGATATTCCGGAATATTGCACAGTTGTATTTTCCTGCATTACTACCCCCTGGAAACCAGACAAGCGGCTGAAAAAGCTTTGGGATGCAGTAGATTCCAACGGAAACATCGTAGAGTTTGCAAAGCAGGAGCAGCGGGACTTGATCCCTTGGATCACCCGCCACTTTGCCGCAAACAAGAAGAGGATCTCTCCGAATCTTTGCAGTTACCTCATTGAGATCACCGGCGGCACCATGAC
>JAZSAB010000004.1:0-48217 GCA_045601675.1 Faecousia sp. | reverse complement strand
AGCCCGACGAGCGTAGCGCGTGGGGCCGAAGCCCCTGCACGCTGGGGGGGGCAGATGAAGTGCGGGGGCTTCGAGTGCTGGGGTCGATAAAATGGAGGAAATGCGTAAGCCCGAAGATTTTATCGGACACCGCAAACGGGGAGATACGCAGGACCAATCTTGGAAGGAGTCCGTCATAAAGGGAATAAAAAGTCCTCTTCCCATAACCAGAAAAAGACCACCCTTTGGGGTGGCCTTTTTATTTATTGCGTTATTCGCCGGGGGCGTGGTTGGTGAGCATGGTCTTGACCATTTTCAGCATGCTGGGCTTACCCATGTGGGTATCCTTTTCGCCCAGGATCAGCACACGCTTTTGGTTCGTATCCGATGCGATCCAGGTTGGCAGCTCCCCAGCCTGGTTGGGGTCACCGGTACGGACGAAATTGCAAAGATAGGAAACCATCTGCTGACTCAGAGCGCGGTCCTTTTCCTCCATGGGGCGCCAGCAGTTTTCCAGCGTGCCGAACCAGTACCAAAGATCCGAAGAATGCCACGCGCCGTGGTCATCGCCGGGCAGCATCCGGTCGAAATACCAGGTATAGCTGGGCTTTTCCCGGTTTGCGATCCACTTGCGGGTCATGCTGAACAGCATAGGGGGAGCGATGTCGTGGCTGGTGGAGCCAGCCATGTAATGGATGTTGTGAGGTTGCGCGTCCTCTACGGCAAACCGACCGTCCTTTACGGGGAAGGTTGCCGCGTTGCCACCCTTGATCTCTTTCTTGCAGATCTGCCACATCTCAAACAGCTTTTCCGGAGGCAGAGCCCGGAACTGCTCCAGAGTCTTACAGCCGCTGCGCTCCATAACCGCCTGCCAAAATGCGCTGGACTTTTCCGCGGAGCCGGACATCAGACCTCCCAGGCCGCAGCCGCTGGACATCACTGCCCGCTGGAATAAGCCTGCGGTCAGGGGGCTGCAGGAGAGCATCTGCACACTGGCTGCGCCGGCGCTCTGACCCATAATGGTGATGTTTTCCGGATCTCCGCCAAATGCGGAAACGTTATCCTTGACCCATTGGATGGCGGTCATCTGGTCGTAAAGACCGTAATTGCCGGTGAATCCCGCCTCTTCCTTCAGCTGGGGCAGGCACACAAAGCCCATGGGACCCAGGCGGTAGTTCAGTGTCACGCCGATAATGCCCTGCTGGGTCCAGACAGGACCGTCAAAATGCTTTTCATGACCGCAGCCGCCGGTGAAGCCGCCGCCGTGGATGTACACGAGGACCGGCAGCTTATCGCCAGCCTTGGCATGATCCGGAGCAAAGACATTCAAAAACAGGCAATCCTCATCGTAGGTGTAGGCTTCGCCTTTGCGAAATTCGTTGTAATAGAAGATCTTCTTCAGATTCTCTGCTTCGTTATAGAAGGACCGGGGCTGATAGGAGCAGGCGCCGTACTGGGTGGCGTCATAAATGCCATCCCAATGGGTGACCTGGACGGGGTATTCCCAGCGACCGGCGGTTGCGTAGCGGATGCCCTTGTAGGCGGCGGTACCGGGAACGGGACCTGCGCAGCCCTGCAGAGCGCCGCAGGAGGTATGAACGATATATTCCATATGTTTCCTTCCTTTATGCGTTTTTTATAGCATAGCATAGAAGCAGCGGCACGGCAAGTGCCGTGCCGCTGAAGATTTAGATATTACTGCTCCTCTGCGGAGGGTGCAGCGGCGCCGCTCTTCTTAGCGACCATCTTAGCGCGGACCTCGGGGGTGATGTTCCAAACAAACTTGAAAGCAGCCCAGGAGCCCAGGATAAACACAGCAGGAGTCAGCACGCACAGAGACTTGAAACCGAAGATGGTTCCGGCGCTTTGCGCGGCCAGCTCAGGATTGTAGCCGATCCAGTCAAGGGCGAAGAAGCTGAAGCCCAGACCGACGGTCTGACCGATACGGCGGGACAGATTGAAGGTGCCGTAGATGGAGCCTTCGGTGCGCTTGCCGGTGGCATACTCATTGTAGTCGATGGCTTCGCCTACCAGACCCCACTGCATCTGGATGGAAACCATAGCCATACCGGAGCCGAGACCCAGGATCACACCGTGGACAAGAGGGGGAACCTCCATGAAAACGTGCAAGCCAAACAGAACCGCGCAGATCGCGCCGCCGATCAGCAGGGAATAGCGGATCAGCTTTTCAAGACCCAGTTTCTTACACATAAAGGGCACGGCGATCATAGAGCCGATCATAAAGGGGCTGGACAGAGCGGATGCGATGGACTGATAAGTAACATCGTGGTAAACGGCAGAGTACATATACATGCTGATGTTCTGTACCAGATACTGCATGGTGCAGATGCAAATACCGTGGATGCACAGTGCGATGAAAGGACGGTTCTTCTTTACGACGGTGAGAATATCGGTGAACTTAATGTCGTCGGCCTTAACATCTTCGTTGACAACGGTGCGCTCCTCGGTCATTGCGTAGTGCAGCAGACAGATGACGAAGCCAATGGCGGCACAGGCAACACCGGCGATGGTATAACCGGTGGAGTTCTTGTCACCAAACATACCGATGATCACGGGGCCCACCAGACCGGGGATCATATTGCCGAACATAGAGCCAACGCCACGGGCAGAGGACAGGGAAGCACGCTCGGAGTCGTTGGTAGACATTGCGCTCAGCAGAGAGCCCATGGGGATGTTGAACATGGTGTAGGCAGCTTCATAGAGAATCTTCAGGGAGAACAGAGCTACCAACAGGGGAATGCCGTCCAGGAAAGTGGGAACGGTCCACAGCGCAATAGCGGAAACAGCCAGCAGAGGCGTTGCGCGCAGCAGCCAGGGACGGAACTTGCCCTTCTTGTTCTGTCTTCTTGCGAAGGCTTTGTCCATCAGGGCGCCCATCATGGGGTCGTTGATCGCGTCCCAAATGGTCCAGATGATGGTCAGCACACCCATCAGCGTGGCGTTGATGCCCAGAACGTCGGTGCAGTACATAGAGAAAATGCTGGCCATCAGGGTGAAGGTCATACAGCCACCCCAGTCACCAAACATATAGCCGAACCAATGCTTCTTGGTCAGGCCGTTTTTAGGTGCTTTAGACATAAATTTGTCCTCCTAAAATTATTTTTGAAGGAATCCCGCTTTTCGGGATCTTACTGTTATGTTACAAAATTATGAATGCAAAGTAAATTGCAATTATTGCACAAAATATTGCGAATCTTGCAAATTTGTGGTAGAATATCACAAAAGAAGCTGCTTGTCGGGAGGGCGTTTTATGAAATTAGGTAAAATAAGGCAGTTGGCGAAAAATGTACCAAATCTCCAGGGGGCCATGCTGCAGCAGTGGCTGCTGGAGCAGATCAGCAATATGGGTATGGACCCCAGCACCATTTATCAGGAGCTGGAGATGACCTCCCGTTTTGTGGATACCCATCGGGATATCAGCTATCCCAACGCCCATATGCAGCTGCACAGCCACGCGTTTTACGAGCTTCTGTTTTGCTGCAACAGCTGCAATGCGGAGTACCTGGTGGGGTCTCAGCGTTACCGGCTCCGGGAAGGGGACTTGATTTTCGTGCCGCCGGGGGTCAGCCACCGTCCGCTGCTGCCGGAGAATATGGCAGAGCCCTATGAGCGCTATGTTCTGTGGTTGAGCCAGGAATTTATGGACCAGTATGCCAGCTTGTTTCCCTATGCCTTTACGGAAAAACAGGCCCAGGCCAGCATTCTGCGAACGGATAGCGCCACCTGGAAACGCCTGGGGGAGCTGTTCCGCGCCGGTGTACTGGAGGCGGAGCGGCAGGCGGACGGCTGGGAATCGGTGGTGATCGGCAATACGATGCAGCTGCTGACCCATATCAAGCGGGCCACTGATATGCAGAGCACCACCTCCATGCAGGCGGAAAAGCCGGAACTGCTGGACAGGATCACGGCCCATATCGAGAAAAACTATGCCAGTAGTCTTACGATCGGAGATGTGAGCGGCAAGTTTTATGTCAGCAGCAGCACCGTCAGCCATCTGTTCCGGCAGAAGCTGGGGGTCAGCTTTTACCGATATGTGACCCAGCGGCGGCTGATCGCCGCCAAAACGCTGATCGAGCAGGGTCAGCCCCTGGAAACTGTGGCATCGCAGACCGGCTTTTTGGATTATTCCGGCTTTTACCGGGCCTTTAAGCAGGAATTCGGCATTTCCCCGCGGCAGTACAGAAAACTCAGCGGCGAAACGGCAAAAAGGATTGACGCGTAACGCTTTTTCGTTTATGATAGAGCCATCCTTACAATACATTTCAAAAGGAGAATCCCTATGATCATTCCCAATGTGAAGAGAGAAAAAAAAGGAAACAAAGTCTTTTATGTGAGCACGGATATTACCATCAATGTCTGTGAGGAATACGCTGAGAAAGCCTGCATTGCGCTGAAGGCGTTTTTGCCCCAGTGTACCGTGGCGAAGAAAGAAGAGGGCGCGTTGATCACCGCCTTGCACGACGAAACCCTCGCCGGGGAAGCATACCGCCTGGAGATCAAGGAAACCGGCATCGAGATCCGCTATGCTGAATACCTGGGACTTCGCAACGCCCTTGCAACCTTCTCCGTTCTGGTTAGCTGCCGGGACGGTCAGCTCAAGCTGCAGGAGACCTGCATCGAGGATGCGCCGAAAGCAAAGCACAGAGGCGCTATGCTGGACCTTGCCAGCCGAGTCAGACCCATTGAGGAGCTCTATAGCGATTTTACTCTGATGGCAAAATCCCGGATGAACCGTGTCCAGCTGTATCTTTCGGACAGAGGCGGCGTCACCATGGAACTGGAGACCCTGCCCAAGAGCTGCTGGATGGAGAATGCCTATACCAAGCAGCAGATGAAGGATCTGTGCGCCTTTGCAGATGCGCTGGGACTGATCGTTATTCCGGAATTCGATATGCCCGGTCACTCCAAGAAGCTTTTTGAGGTGTTTGAGGACTTCCGCTGCGACGCGCCTCCCGTAGAGGGTATGAAGGTATCTTCTGTCTGCACCGGTGAGCCGAAGGTTTACGAACTCTATGAAAAGCTGATCAATGAGATCCTGGAAGTGTTCCCCGGTCCTTATTTCCACATGGGCGGCGATGAGATCGAGATGCTGGACCTGAAGGTGGTTTGTCTTTGGGACAACTGCACCAAGTGCCGCAAGCTCCGTGAGAAAGAGGGCATCAAGGACCGCCAGGAGCAGTACTACTATTTCGCAAAGCGCATCAATGAGATCGTCAAAAAAGCCGGCCGCACCATGATCATGTGGAGCGATCAGCTGGATTGCCCCCGTGGCGCTCTGCTTCCCAAAGATATTATTATGCATTTCTGGCGTGTGGCTTTCCCCAGCAGAGGACCTTACGAGGGTTGCTCCATGAACGCCCAGGCGGCGCTGGGATATCAGGTCATCAACTCCTATTATCCGGAGACCTATACCTTCACCGGCGAGCCGATTATTATGAACTCCGAAAGCGTAAGCAAGTGGCAGTGGGACCGTCAGCCGGATTGCGAGGAGCAGTATAGGGAGCAGATCCTGGGTAGCGAATTGTGCGTATGGGGTTATACCCTGGATAGCCTGTGTGCCTATATGGACCGTTTCCTGCCCTCTACCATCGTTCTGATGGGCGATAAGCTCTGGAACAACGAGATCCTGGAATACACCGAGGAGTACTGCCGCCAGCTGACAAAGACCGTCCTGGGCGCATCCACCCCGGAGGGACTCAATGTCTTTGCCGCCATCGGTGATGTGATGCCTCCCACGGAAAACGATAAGGAATCCTACTATGAGCGGGTTACCTGCAGCGACGGTGAGATCCGGGAGATCATTGAAGCCCTGTCCCAGCCCGATACATATTTCGCAGGCGATGCCGCAAGAGCAAAGCTTTACCGCTCCTGCGCCGAGTATACCCTGAAGAAGAGAAACGAGAAGTAATTTTCGCCTGCCGGAGCACACAGAAAGTTTCTGCATCTCCCAAAGGTTTGTGTTGCGCAGGTATATTTCCCGGAAGAAACTGGAAGAATAAGCATATCACAGTGAAGGGAGTGGTGTGCTTGTTTAAGCACGAAAAACAGTTATTTGATCCGGTGGAGATCGAGCGACCCAATCCCCAGTATGCGGCGCTGCTGCAGGAGCAGCTGGGCGGCGGCAACGGGGAGCTAAAGGCGGCAATGCAGTATATGTCACAAAGCTTCCGGATCAAAGATCCCAAGATCAAGCACCTGTTTTTGGATATCGCGGCGGAGGAGCTGGGTCATATGGAGATGGTCGCCCAGACCATCAACCTTTTGAACGGTCACGACGTGGGCGCTGACCAGGTCAACGCCGGGGAGATCCAAAGCCACGTGATCTTAGGCTTAAATCCGGGTCTTATCAATGCCTCCGGCTATTCCTGGACGGCAGATTATGTGACGGTCACCGGCGATCTGTGCGCCGATCTTCTCAGCAATATCGCATCGGAGCAGAGGGCGAAGGTGGTCTACGAATACCTTTACCGCCAGATCCACGACAAGAAAGTCCGGGAGACCATCGACTTCCTGCTGAACCGGGAGGAGGCCCACAATCAGATGTTCCGGGACGCCTTTAACGAGGTGCAGAACACCGGCTCCAACCGGGATTTCCGCACTACCAAGGCAGCAAAGATGTACTTTTCTATGTCTGATCCCGGTCCCAATGCCTTTGCAAACAACCCGGTGAATCCGCCGAAGTTCTCAAGCTGAATCGTAAAACCGACCGTCAAGCAAGACGGTCGGTTTTTCTGTGCGGAAAACAGTAGCTTTTTTATGAAAAAACTGATATAGTGGTACATACGAGGTGAGCGTATGGATCAGAAGCTTTATAGCGCGTATATTACTTTACTGAAGCAGGAACTGGTGCCGGCTATGGGTTGCACCGAGCCTATCGCGGTTGCCTATGCGGCGGCGGTGGCTGCCCGGGAGTTGGGTGTGTTGCCGGAAACCGTACATATCTGCGTCAGCGCCAATATTATTAAAAATGTAAAGAGCGTCATCGTGCCCAACACCGGTGGACTCCACGGCTTGGAGGCGGCGGCTGCGGCTGGCATTGTCGCCGGCGACCCGGACAGTAAGCTCCTGGTGATCAGCAAGGTTACAAAAGACCAGCAGCAGGAGATCGCCCGGTATCTTAAGCAGGCGGAGTTTACGGTGGAGCAGTCAGAATCCGGGGCGCTGTTTGATATTCACATCACTTTGTCCGCTGGCGGACATCAGGCGGTGTGCCGCATCGCGGAGGACCACACCAATATCGTTTGCATCCGTAAGGATGGGGAGACGGTCTACTGCCGCAATGTGGAAAACTCTGCCCCGGAGAGCGCCGGAAATAAAGAGCTTTTGACGGTGGAGCGGATCGTGGAATTTGCCGATGCGCTGGATATAAACGATGTAAAGGATACTTTCGACCGACAGATCGTCTGCAACATGGCGATTGCGGAAGAGGGACTTCAAAAGGACTACGGTGCCCGGATCGGACAGGTGCTGCTGAAGACCCGGGAAAACGATGTGATCACCCGGGCAAAGGCATATGCTGCAGCGGCATCCGATGCCCGTATGGGTGGCTGCGAAAAGCCGGTGGTCATCAATTCCGGCTCCGGCAACCAGGGTATTACCGCCTCGGTTCCTGTGGTGATCTATGCAAAGGAACTGGGAGCATCCCAGGAGCAGCTCTACCGGGCATTGGCGGTTTCCAATTTGGTAACGCTGCACTTAAAGTCCGGCATCGGTCCCTTGAGCGCCTACTGCGGTGCTATCAGCGCAGGCTGTGGCGCGGCTGCCGGTATTACCTATCTCTATGGCGGCAAGTTCCGGGAGGTGGCGCATACGGTGGTCAATGCCATCGCCATCAACTCCGGTGTGATCTGCGACGGCGCGAAAGCAAGCTGCGCAGCCAAGATCGCCTCCGCAGTGGAGGCAGGTATTTTAGGTATGGAGATGTTCCGCCAGGGCAGCCAGTTTTTGGGCGGCGACGGCATTGTCAGCAAGGGTGTGGAAAGCACTATCCACAATGTAAGCCGTCTGGCAAGCGAGGGCATGCGAAAGACGGATACGGAGATCATTAAGATCATGCTCTCATAACAACCCGTAAGAAAACGGAGGAATTGAAAAAATGAATGTACTGGTAACCGGCGGCGCCGGTTTTATCGGCAGCCACACCTGCGTGGAATTGATCGAAGCCGGGCATACCCCGGTGGTGATCGATAACCTCTGCAACGCAAGCCGGGAGAGCCTTGTCCGGGTGGAGAAAATCACCGGGAAGAGCATAGCTTTTTATGAGGGCGATGTCCGGGACGAAAAGCTGCTGCGGGAAGTGTTTTCCAAGCATGAGATCGGCTGTGTGATCCACTTCGCGGGACTGAAAGCCGTGGGAGAGTCCGTGGCAAAGCCCCTGGCATATTACGAAAATAACCTTTGCTCCACCATGACGCTGTGCCGTGTTATGGCAGAGTTTGGGGTAAAGAAGATCATTTTCTCCTCTTCCGCTACGGTGTATTCCGGGGATAACGAGATGCCCCTGCGGGAAACTTCCAAGACCGGAAACTGCACCAACCCCTACGGCTGGACAAAGTTTATGGGCGAGCAGATCCTGCGGGATCTGACCGTTGCAGACCCCGAATGGTCCGTGGTGCTGCTGCGCTACTTTAACCCCGTGGGCGCCCACAGTAGCGGTCTCATTGGCGAGCATCCCAACGGCATCCCAAATAACCTGATGCCCTTTATCTCCCAGACCGCCATCGGCAAGCGCCATCACCTCAGCGTCTTCGGTAACGATTACGACACCCACGACGGCACCGGCGTCCGGGACTACATCCATGTGGTGGACCTGGCAAAGGGTCATGTGGCGGCGATTGCCCATTTGATGAAGAGTCCCGGCGAGAGCGTGTTCAATTTGGGCACCGGCACAGGCTATTCCGTGCTGGATATGGTAAAGGCATTCGAGGATGCCAACGGCGTTCCCGTACCCTATGAGATCGCCCCCCGCCGCCCCGGTGACCTGGCGGTGTTCTACGCAGACCCGGAAAAGAGCAAAGAGGTTCTCGGCTGGACTGCGACCCTGGACCAGCGGGATATGTGCCGGGACACCTGGAACTGGCAGAGCAAAAACCCCAACGGCTACGATAAATAAGAAAAAGACCGCCCAATGGGCGGTCTTTTTTAATGATGATGGTGATGTCCGTGGTGATGGTGGTGGGAATGCTGCGTTTGCTGGGTGCGGATGCAGCACTGGGGGGCGCAGCAGTGCTCGCCTTCGTCCTCCAGCTCCAGGGTGGCGTGGTCCACACCGTGCTCCCTCAGCTCCTCCCGGACCGCTTCCTTGATGCCGTGGTGCTCCCGGTCCGTTACGATGTGCATGGTGGCGCTGGTCATGTAGCCGTCCACGCTGCGGACATGGATGTGATGTACATCCAGCACCCCCGGGATCTCCAAAAGATGCTCCCGGAGCTCACCGACAGAAATGTCCTCCGGCGCTTTCTCCAAAAACAGATCAATGATTCTCTTCAGCGTTTTGACCGCGTGAATGAGGATATATGCAGCAACACCGATGGACAGCAGGGGATCAATAAAGGTAAGATCTGTGAATTTCATCACCACCGCGCCGATGAGCACCACGATCCAACCCAGAACATCCTCCAGCATATGGAGGTTCACGGCCTTTTGGTTGATGGAATCGCCCTCCCGGGTCGCAAAGGCGGCGATCAGGTTCACCGCAGCGCCCACGATGGCAAAGATGATCATACCGCCATAGTGGATGGGGGTGGGATTCAGCAGGCGGACGATCGCATTGCCGATGACCACCGCAGAGCCGAAAAGCAAAATGGACGCGGTGATGAGACCTCCCAGCACGGAAAAACGGCTGTATCCGAATGTGTACTGCTCATCCGGTTTCTTTTTACTTTTCCTCTCCAAGAAATAGGAAATGCCGATGCTTGCCGCGTCGCCTAAATCGTGGAGGGCATCGGAGATGATCGCCACACTGCCGGTAAACAGACCGCCAAAAAACTCAAATACAGAAAAAACCAGATTGAGAAGAAAGGCTACCAAAATATTTCGCTCAGTTTTCATAGTACCTCCCGGTTGCTTTTTTGATAAATATGTCGTACACTATATATGGTACTGAACGAGCTGTTCGGTAATATTGTAGGCGGATAGAGACTCCAATGCAATATATGCATTTCGGCGTCTGTTCGTTACGGAACAAATCCGGGAAAGTGTATGGAAATTTATGGACAGAAGACAGAGGAAAACACGGGACGCCATCTTCCGGGCGTTTATCGATCTGCTTTCGCAGAAACGGTATCATCAGATCACGGTAGGGGAGATCCTGAGTAAAGCGGACATCGGCAGAGCCACTTTTTATGCCCATTTTGAAACGAAGGATTACCTGCTGCGGGCCCTTTGCCACGAGCTTTTCGCCCATGTTTTTGAGGCGGAGAAAGGGGACGGCAGTGAGCACAGCGGTATTTTCGCCTGCGAAGCCCCCAAATCGGTGTATTTGCACCTGGTGCAGCATCTGCAGAAAAACGATAACCATATTCTGCAGCTCCTTTCCGGACAGAACAATGAGGTCTTTTTGCAGTACTTCAAAAGCGAACTGAAGCTTTTGGCGGAAAATCAGCTGGATCTGTTCGCGGAGCGAAAGCCTGCGGAGCTGCCGGAGGATTTTTGGGTGGATCATATCTGCTCCACCTTTGTGGAGACCATCCGCTGGTGGCTGGAGGGCGGCAGAAAGGAATCCCCGGAGACCATTACAAAGTATTTCTTCCTGGCAGTATAAGAAAAAGCAGATGCGTCGCATCTGCTTTTTTTGTTATTTTTCGCCGCGGAGACGTTTTTTGGCTTCCTCTACGGTCTCGCCGTCTTTTGTAAGATAGCTTTCCACAAAGCGGTCTTCGATCTTTGCGTAACCCGCGGTTACGCCCTTTTCAATCTTCTTATAGCCATCCACGACGCCTTTTTCAATTTTTTTGTAACCGGTGGTCACACCGGCGGCGATCTTTTCATTGGCTTCTGTGAATTTGGATTTTGCCATAGTCATATACCTCCCTCCGATAAGATTGAGTCCTAAAAACAGGGTCAGCAGACTCACTGCGACACCTGTTAAGATGTTGAATAGACGGATCTCCTGGGGCTGCATCCCGGGAAAGGATACCAGCATGGACCGCTGCAAAGAATAAATCGAAACAAAGGCGTCTGCAAGGGAAATGTTTCGCAGAGTCTTTGTTACAGGGGAGGAGACACGTTTGGCTTTTACAAGACCGATAATTGCCATAGTTACTTTTGCAAAAGCGTATACCGCGATGGCGATCATCAGGATCTCGTGGTATTTTGTGCCACGGTTATCTGTGACTGCAAGGATCACGATCCCGGTGATACAAAGGGATAGAAACAGAAACAGGATCCCGGTGATCTTCTTTGCAAACATTTCGAGGGCAATGTCTCCGCCGGATCTGCGTCCGATCAGCAGCACGGAGAATCGGGCGATGCTTAAAATGAAGTGGTAGGCACCCAGGGTGAGAAACCACCAGGAGTGCATGGAAAAACCCACAATGCAGTTGATAAGGGCATAAGACAGGTTTACGCCCAAACTGAAGGCAGTGGTGTTACGGGGCAGCTTCATTTGATGCCCTTGATCATGGGAATCAGCGCGATCAGCATAACGATGCCCAAAAGACCGACCAAAGTGCCCCAAACGATCTGCTGCCAAACCAGGCACATGCACATGCCCAGACCCAGGACCAGTGCGCCTAAGACACCGAAGACGATACGGAAGACGGTCTTTCCATTGAGCTTGGGAAGCTTTTTTCCTTCCATCTTACACCAGATGATCGCGGTAACGGCGCCAATCACAAGACCTGCCACGCCGAAAACAACGCCTTCCGTAAAGGCCTCCCACTGGGGAAGAAGCGCCATACACATACCCAGGGCAAAGAGGACACCGCCGACAGTTCCCAGAAGCAATGCTACAAAACTGCTTTTTTTCATAAAAAATGCTCCTTTCATTAAAACAACACTTGTTTGCTTATTGCAAATGTAGTATACTGTTTCCATCCGGAAGAAACAATCATCAATTTTGCAACAAGTGTTGGAATAATGGAGGAAGGATGAATACAAAGAACAATAAGCGCCGCAGAGAATCGGTGCAGAAAATTATGAAAGCCTTTGTGGAGCTGCTGCAGGAAAAGGAGATCAAGGAGATCTCTGTTTCGGACATTTGCAAGATGACGGGGCTGAACCGCAGCACCTTTTATGCCAATTTTATAGATATTTATGATTTGGCGGATAAGCTGCGGGGGACCCTGGAGGAAGAGTTTTCTGAGCTGTTTTCGGATTACGATACCGATAAGGAAAGTAGCGGCGCTTTGCGGATGTTCCGGCACATCAAGGAAAATCAGCTGTTTTACAAGACCTATTTTAAGCTGTGCTATGAAAGCGAGCATCTGATTTCCATTTACGATGTCAAACAAGCGGAGGAGCTGGACGGGAAATTTCTCAAGTATCATATCGAGTTTTTCCGCAACGGCTTCAACGCGATCGTTAAGATGTGGCTGGCAGACGGCTGCCGGGAAACGCCGGAAGAGATGGCGCAGATCCTGCAGCAGGAATACCGGGGCAGAAGATAAAAAGTCCACGGGTGCGTTTTTGCACCCGTGGTTTTTTATAGCATTACAAAGAGAAGAAGGATGGTAATGATGATGCTGATTGCCATGGCGAAGGAATTGAGAACGCTGGAGAGCGCCGTATCGCCCTTTATTTCCCCCGTAAAGCCGGGAACTGCAGAGCCGATGGGGCTGTACACCAAGATCACCAGCGCCTGCCGCACTTCCAGGGGGAAGGGGACACAGAAGTAGAAAAGCAGGGCAAGGACGGTTGCCACGCCGTAGCGTATGGAAAGAAGCCGGATAACGGTTCTCACCTGGTCCTTTTCCATGCGCAGCTCCAAGCCGACGCCGATGGTAAGCATTGCCATAAAGGCGCTGGCGTTTCCAACGGTGGAAGCAAAGGAAAGCAGGAAACCCGGAAGCTGTATACGGGTCAGGTTCAGCGCCAGCATGATCATATAGGTCATAAAAGGAACCGAGGTGACCAGGGCGCGAAGGATGCGCTTGACGGTGAATTTTCCGCCGTCTTTTACGATGCTGGCCACGCTGTAGGTGCCGCCCAGGCAGATCACGGCGTTACCCGTATCAAAAAGGCTGACAGCAACAACGCCCAGGGGCCCCAGGAAGCTTTGGGCAAAGGGAATCACAAAGCAGCCGATGTTGTATCCGGGCAGGTTGAGCATTTCAAAGGCTCTCTGCTCTTTCGACCGCTTCAGGTTCATCAAAAAACCGATGGCCGCATAAAGCACGCCGCAGCCGAGACCCAGGAAAGCCAGCGTCAGCAGGGCAGGCTCAATGGTCATACCCGCAAAGCTTGTGATGATGGTGGCGGGCAGGGTAATGCGCAGCGTGATCCGGGAGAGGATGGTAAAGTCCTCTTTTTTGAAAAAGCCGATACATTTAAGAAAGTATCCCAATAGAATAATGAAGATAAAACTGCCGGCGCGGATCAGTATATCGGACATAATAATACTCCTTATATTGTTGGGGATTAACGGTAACCCGTGCCGTAGCAGGTCCGGCATTTTCCACCGCTGCAGTTTGTGCAGCGGACATAGACATAGTTTGTTGTGCCGGGCATCCACTTATAGACCTCGCCTCTGCCGCCGCAGGTGTTGCAGCGACCGTCGCCGCCGCAGCTCCAGCAGTCTTCCCGGTCAAACAGAGCGTTGCCGGAGTTGCCCCGCTTGATGCTAAGGGTAACGGTTTTGGACTGGAGGGTGTTGCCGTATTTGTCGGTAATGGCGCAGTAGACCTGGCGGCTGGGCGCGTCCTTGGTGACCTTACAGGAATAGGAAGTTCCCGTGACAGAGGATTTGGTAAATTCCTTTTCATTGTAGTCCTTCACATACCACCGGTAGCTCATGCCCTTGCCGGAGACCTTGATGGAGGTGGAAACTTTTCCTGCCGCGTCTATCGTAACGGATTCCGGCTGCTTGGAAATGTTGATCATGGTCAGTCGTACGGTTTTGGTTTTCGCCTTGTTGCCGTACTGGTCCTTTACCACACAGTAAACCAGCCGTCCTGCCCTGGCCTTGGTCATGGTGCAGGAATAGGTGTTGCCGGTTACGGAGGATTTGGAGTACTTGCTCTTACCGGGATCTTTGACATACCACTGGTATTTGAGTCCGTCGCCCTTTGCGGTGACGGTGACAGTTGCTTTCTCTTTGGTACTTGCCGCTGTGCCGGTGGGCTGATCGGTGATCTTTACCGTTACCTTCCGCTTCAAGGTGACGGTCTCTGTCTGGATGGAGTTACCGTACTTGTCGGTAATGACGCAGTAAGCCTGCCGTCCGGACTTTGCCTTGGTCAGCTTAAAAGAGTAGGTGGCTTTGGTGACGGAGGATCTTGTAAAGTTTTCCTTGCCGGGATCTTTTACATACCACCGGTATTTAAGTCCTGTACCTGTGACCCGGACGGTGGTGGAGCAGGTTTTTCCAATGTTAGAAGTTGCATTTTTCGGCTGGGTCTTTACGGTTAGCAGGCTGAAGGTTACGGTCTTGGTTTTAATGCTGTGACCGGTGCTGTTTGTGATGACGCAGTAGGCCTGCCGTCCGGATTTGGACTTGGTCATCTTGAAGGAGTAGGTGTTTGTTTTGGTGGAGGACTTTTTCCACTTTCCACCGGGATCCTTTACGTACCACTGGTATTTAAGACCTGTGCCCTGAGCACTGACGGAGGTGGATACGGTTTTGCCGGAAGCGGCGCAGTCTCCGGTGGGCTGGGTGTTGATCCCCAACTGGCTGATCTTCACTTCGTTGGATTTTATCTTGTTGCCGTATTTGTCAGTGACCCAGCAGTAGAGGGTTTGCCCAGAGCGCCAATCATACATAGTGTTCGTGTAGGAAGCTGTACTGCCACAGCTATAAAACCGGGTGGATCCGGGGTCGCAATAGTGCCAGCTGTAGGTCAGCCCCTCACCCTCGGCTTTTACGGACAGGGTAAAATCCTTGTATTCAGCCACATAGGTGTCCTTCGGCTGCTTGGTGATGGCAAGCCGGCTGAGGTAGACGGTCCGGGATTGGATGGTGTTGCCGTACTTGTCGGTGACGACGCAGTAGGCTTCCGTGCCGGAGCGCTTTTTGCTCATAGAAAGGGAATAGGTAGCTGAGGTGCAGTCGGTCTTTTTGAAGCTCTTTCCGCCGGGAGCCTTGGCATACCATCGGTAGGTGAGTCCCTCGCCCACAGCGGTGACCGTGGTGGTGGCATTTTTTCCGGTCCCGGCAAAACCGCCGACGGGCTCGTCAGTGATCTCGAACCGGGTCAGGGTTGCAATGTCGCTTTTGACGGTGGTGCCGTAGGCGTTGGTTACCTCACAGTAGACCTGCATACCGGAATTGGAATCATAGATGGTCCAATCGTAGCTTCTATAAGTTTCGGAGTAGTCGTATTTAAATTCGGTTTCACCGGGGTATTTGTAATACCATTGACAGCTTACGGAAACCGGGCAGTCCACTTCTATGGTGACCTCTGCCTCTTCCCCGAAAGGAACACCTAAGCTTTTTGGCTGCTGGGTGATCACCGGAACGGAATGGTCCAAGATGGTCACGGTGGCGGAAACGGTTTTTTCGGCATCCCGGTAGTTATCCAGAGCTGCGCTGATGGTATATGTGCCGGCCTTTTTGCCGGTCGCCACAGCGGTTTTTGTCTTGCTGTCATACTCGAAGGACACGGAACTGTCAGTGCTTCTCCAGTAGCAATAGGTGTAGTGTATGCCGTTATCCGGATCGGGGCAGTAAAAATTGACGGGCTGTCCCGCAATGATGGTATAGTTGCCTCCCTCCACCAGAGCGATCGGATCCTCCGCTGCATTTGCAGTAAGGCTTCCACAGGTGAGCAGCGCGGCAATGAGGAGCAGCGCGGCAAACAGCTTTGTAAAAGCTTTCATAGGAAGATACTCCTTTCGGAAAGTATGTACTACATTTATAATATAGGAAAAAAAGAAATTTGTAAATAAGCATCCGGGAGATTCTTGCGCTCGCTTAGAAATTGTGATACAGTGTTCCTATTAAGAAAAAGGAGCGCAGATATGGAAAAGGCAGCAGTATTTATCTTGCTCGGTCAGTCCAACGCTGTGGGACACGGCATACCAATGGAGAAAGAGGATTATATAATCGAACCCCTTAAAAATGTCTTCGGTCTGCACAGAAAGGTTAACCAGTCCTTTGATATAAAGAAGCTTACCTGGAGCGGATACCAAAGCAGCGGAATGAACCTGGGCGAAGAGCAGGACCATACCTACTCTCTGGCAAATTGCCTGGCGCGGCAGTGGCAGGACCGGATTGACGGGGGAGAAGCGCGGCCGGACCTCTATATCGTACAGATCGCTATCGGCGCCCAGGGCGTTACAGAAAAATATATGTGGAATCCCCGGTATGAGAAAAAGCTGATCCCCGGAAAGCTGGGGGTAGCGGATATTTCTTTGTTTTCTTTTACCTGCCACATCCTTTCCCTGCTGGACAAGAGCTTTCGGGATATGGGAAAGGACTATGAGATCATAGGCCTTCACTGGCGGGGCGGCGAGGAAGATACGGTGGAAGACCCGGCGATGCTGCGCAGAGATCTTGCAGGCATTTACCGGGAGATCTTCGGCGCGTTCCGGAAGATCCTCACGGATTGTCCCGTGGTTCTTCACGGCATTTACTGCCCGGAGCGGATGGACTTTTTTGATCCCACCGGACAGGCTAAGAAAAATATGGAGTATATCAACGAAGTATTTCTCTCCCTTGTGGAAGAAAATGAAGATATTTCGTTTTTTGATATTCGGAAAGCTCCGTTTTTTGACCCAGTTTCCAAGGGAAACGGCATTTTTATGGAGGATAATGTTCATTATACCCCGGAAAGCAACCGTTGGGCGGCAAGCTGCATTTTGGATGCCTACACAAAATAACAAAAATCTCCGCCAAAAAGGCGGAGATTTTTTTGGTAATTATTACCGTCGAATTTAGTAGAAAAAAGTTTGAACATTTTATGAAGATGTGGTAAGATGTAAAAGATAGGGCAAAATCATTTGCCAAAAAAGTTTTGGAGGTTTCACAATGGAAAAGAAACTTATTTTCGACATTGAAGACAAGCCTAAGTTTAATCAGATGCTGGTCTTCGCTTTCCAGCAGCTGCTGGCAATTATGGCGGCGACCATCGCGGTTCCCGGCATCGTTGGCAACGGCATGTCTCTGTCTGCTGCTCTGTTCGGCGCAGGCGTTGGCACCATCGTATATCAGCTGTTCACCAAGTTCCGCAGCCCCGTGTTCCTGGGTTCTTCCTTTGCGTTCATCGGCTCTATGCTTGCAGCATTTGCAGGCGGCGTGTCCATGAGCCTGGGTTACCTGGGCCTGATCGTGGGTGCGGTGTTTGCAGGCCTTGTTTATGTGGTCCTCGCCATTGTTGTTAAGCTTGTTGGCGTCAACTGGATCAATAAGCTGATGCCCGCAGCCGTTATTGGACCCACCGTTGCGCTGATCGGTCTTTCCCTGGCAAGCGCAGCTGTGAACGACATGTTCTCCTACGGTCCTAAGAACGCAGACGGCAGCGCATTTTTGATGACCGGCAACATCTGGGTTTCCCTGATCTGCGCATTGGTCACCCTGCTGGTAGTCGTTTGCGCCGCTACCTATGGCAACAAGAAGGTTAAGTTGATCCCCTTCATTATCGGTGTTGGCGCTGGCTATGGCGTAGCGCTGATCTTCACCATTATCGGTCATGTTGCCGGTGTGGATGCTCTCAAGGTGATTGACTTTGCTCCCTTTGCAGCCCTTGTGGAAGGCGGCGTTGGCGTTAAGACCTTCCTGGCAGTTCCCGAATTTACCTTCCTGGAAGCCATCAAGGGTCTCAAGGAAGTAAACGGCAGCTACATTGCCACCATTGCTGTGGCATACGCTCCCGTTGCTTTCGTTGTGTTTGCTGAGCACATCGCAGACCACAAGAACCTGTCCTCCATCATCGACAGAGATCTGCTGGAGAATCCCGGTCTGCACCGTACCCTTCTGGGTGACGGCGTTGGCTCCATGGTAGGCGCTATCTTCGGCGGCTGCCCCAATACCACCTACGGCGAGTCCGTCGGCTGTGTTGCTATCACCAAGAATGCTTCCGTGGCAACCATTACCTGTACCGCTATCATTGCAATTCTCATTTCCTTCGTATCTCCCTTCGTTGCTCTGCTTGACTCCATCCCCGGCTGCGTTATGGGTGGCGTCTGTGTGACCCTCTACGGCTTCATCGCTGTTTCCGGCCTGAAGATGATCCAGAAGGTGGACCTGGAGGACAATGCAAACCTCTTCACCGTTTCCACAATTCTGATCCCCGGCATCGGCGGCATGGCGCTTTCCATCGGCAAGGTCACCCTGACCACCATCGCTTGCGCTCTGATCCTGGGCATCATCGTTAATGTCGTTCTGACCAAGTTCAAGAAGAACAAGTAATTAGGTGATAAAAATGAAGAACTACGAAAATGTAACGATTTTCAATCACCCCCTTATTAACCACAAGGTCGCTATCCTCCGTGATGAGAACACCAGCACCAAGGAGTTCCGTGAGCTGGTGGAGGAGATCACCACGCTGATGACCTTCGAGTGCCTGAGAGAGGGCGTTCCCACTGTGGAAAAGCAGGTCAAGACCCCCTTGGAGGTCTGCACCCAGCATGTGGTCAAGGACAATGCGGTCGTCATCGTTCCCATCCTGCGCGCAGGTCTGGGTATGGTAAACGGCGTCCATGTGCTCTTTCCCTCCGCCCGTGTAGGTCACATCGGCCTGTACCGCAACGAGGAGACCCTGGAGCCCTGCGAGTACTACTGCAAGCTCCCCAAGGATATTGAGGACAAGCTGGTTCTGGTGGTCGACCCCATGCTGGCTACCGGCGGCAGCGCCTGCGATGCCATCAAGAAGCTGAAAGAGCATGGCTGCAAGCACATTAAGTTTATGGCCGTCATCGGCGCACCTGAGGGCGTTACCCGTGTGGCAGAGGCACATCCCGATGTGCATATCTATGTGTCCACTCTGGACCGCTGCCTCAACGAAAACGGCTACATTCTGCCCGGTCTGGGCGATGCCGGCGACCGTCTGTTCGGAACGAAATAAGGACAAAAAAGGCAACCCGCTGGGTTGCCTTTTTTTATATGAGTGTTATAATGACAAAAAGACCTTTCTGGAGGTGCGTTATGGAAAAACTATCGGAAAAAGCCCTGGCGATCATTAGAAAAATGCAGCAGGGCGAGCTGACCGAAAGTGCGATCTACAAGAATATTGCCAAGTTTGCCAAGGGGGAGGAGAACAAAAAGACCCTCCGTCGCCTGGCAAAGGAGGAATTTGCGCACTACGAGATCTGGAAGAAATACACAGATATCGAAATGAAACCCCAGAGGAGAAAGGTGTTTTTCTTCACTCTGATTGCCCGGTTTTTGGGCTTTACCTTTGCGGTGAAGCTGATGGAAAAGGGTGAGGGAAACGCCCAGCTGGAGTACGCGGTCCTTGCCGAAGAGGTGGAGGAGAGCGCCCAGATCCGCCAGCAGGAAATCGAGCACGAGGAAGCGCTGCTTAAAATGCTGGACGAGGAGCAGCTGCACTATGTGGGCAGTATGGTTTTGGGACTGAGCGATGCTTTGGTGGAGCTCACCGGCAGCCTGGCAGGCTTTACCTTCGCGTTGCAGAATACCCGGCTGATCGCCCTTTCCGGACTTATTGTGGGAATTTCCGCCACCTTTTCCATGGCGTCCAGCGAGTTCCTTTCCGCCAAAAGCGAGGGAAGAACCGATGCGCTGAAATCCTGCTCCTATACGGGCATCGCATATCTTATCACGGTGGTGCTGCTGATCCTGCCGTATCTGCTTTTCGGCGCTGCTCAGTATATTCCCGCCCTTGTTTGTATGCTCTTTATTATTGTTTTGATCATCGCCGGCTTTACATACTACACTTCCGTAGCTCTTGACCAGCCTTTTGGCACCCGCTTTTTGGAGATGGCAGCCATCAGCATCGGCGTTGCGGTGATCTCTTTTGTGGTTGGTATCCTTGCAAAGCGCTTCTTAGGCGTGGAGGTATAAAATGAAAATTACAGTTTTGCAGCCCCTTTATTTTGCGGGGGAGACACCGGATGTTTATATCGCCGATTTTCTTTTGGAGGAAGCGGCAAAAGTGAAAGAGGGTCTTGTGGTCCTGCCGGAGTACAGCAATGCTGGCGGTCTTTCTGATCCGGACGCAGAGCGCGCAGCCCTGCCCCGTGCGGAAAAATGCGCAGCCGCGGAGCGCAGATCGCAAGGGAAAATGGCATTTATGTTGCCGTCAATGTGCTGGAAGAGCGGGACGGAAAGCTTAGAAACAGCACCTATCTCTACGACAAAGCGGGAAATACCGCTTTCGTCTACGATAAGATCCATCTGCCACCCTCTGAGGTGGCACTCGGTATGACCCGTGGCGACGGCACTTGCACCTGCGACCTGGACGGCATCCGTTTCGGCTTTATGACCTGCTACGATGTGTACTATAACGAGCAGATCGAGTATCTTGCATCCCAAAAGCCGGACATCATTTTGATCCCCGGCTACCAGAGAGGGGAGCGGACGGACATCATCCGCGCCCAGGCAAAGCTGACGGCATTCCGCTGCAATGCTTATGTTGCCCGCTCCTCCTATTCTATGGGTACTGACGATAAGGGCGGCTGCTCCATGATCGTTGCCCCCGACGGACAGATCCTGCAGGATATGGGAAAAGAAGTAGGCGCTATCGCGCAAGAGGTGGATCCCACCTGGAAATACATGCGCACCGCAGGCTTTGGCGGTGGCATGGTCCGCAACGACGACTTTATTTCTGCAGGTCTTTGCCCTGAGGCTTTTCAGTAAAAAAGAAACTTTCCGGGACGGTTTTGCCGTCCCGGTTTTTCCGTATTTACGGATTCTTAATAATGAGTTTTCTTGACAAAAGAACCGGTAAAAAGGTATAATGTAGCATAGATAAGTATATCCTGCCCTGATTTTGAGGAGGGAAAGCAAATGAAATCAAAGGAAGTGAAAATCACAGCGCCGAAGCTGGCGGTTACGGTCTGTATCGCGGCATTGGCGGTGATTTCCGCAGGCCTTATGTACCTGTACGGCGTGGTCCGCTGGCAGCCTCTGCTGCTTTTGGCTGCTGTGCAGTTGCTGCCTGCATTTATCCAGCTGGTTTTGCTGCTTCCGGTGCGGAAAATGCCGGAGGCGTTTGCAGAAATCTTGCCGGAGGATAAAAAGGAAAAGCGGCGTTACCGGGGACGGAAGGCTTTGCATAGCGCCAAATGCTTCTATGTGAAAAACCGCACGATCCTTGTAGTGGCGCTGTGCGTGTTGGGCGCTGCGGGGATCCACTGGCTCTGCTGGACAGCGGGAGAGGCGACTGCCACCCGTTTGGGATATTTGATCCCCGTGATCCTGCTTGTGCTGACCGCTCTTACCATCGTGCTGGAAAAGTGGTGCAAGCATGTAAGCGGCGAGGCGGATACATATGCGGCTGCCCAGCTTAAGGGCATTTGCAGCGCTCTGCGGATGATCCGCATTGCCTACCTGCTGACCGCAGCGGCGGCGGTGCTGAGCCTGCTTTCTATCTATAATGCGGACGCTATTTTGATAGTACTGCTGCAGATCATCCTTGTATTTGAAACGGTGTTCCTTGCCTTTACCCTGGCGATCCGCGGCATCCGCCGGGAACTGGATACCCGCCCCGAGGCGCTGGTAAGTTTCCGGGGAATGGACAAGGACGCCGGCATCCTCACATACTTAGAAGAGAATACCGGCATTACCATGCGCTCCCTTTGGAGCCTGCAGTTTGTAAAGCAGACCCTGCCGGCGGCGGTTTTGGGTGTAGCGCTGGTGCTGTGGCTATCCACCGGTCTGGTGCAGATCGGTTCTCACCAGGAGGGCGCGCTGTTCCGGGTAGGAAAGCTGCAGGAAAAGACCTTGAAGTCCGGCTTCCACCTGACGCTCCCATGGCCCTTTGACCGGGTGGAGGTGACAGACACCCAGACCATTGGCAAAGTGACCATCGGTTTCGTGCCCACCGAGGTCCAGGATAACTACTGGACCAAGGCCCACGGCGGTGAGGAATACCGCTTGCTGTTGGGTGACGGCAACGAGATCGCGTCCATTAACCTGACCCTGGAGTACAAGATAAACGATCTTATAAAGTACACAAAGAATACCGCCGATCCCGTGGCGATCTTGCAGGCAAAAGCCTATGAGATCATCACCGAGCGGACCATCTCCACAGATTTGGATTCTCTTCTGGCGGCGGACCGTGAGGCCTTTGCGGTGGATTTCCAAAAGGAACTGACGGAAAAGCTTTCGGAGTATGAGACGGGTATTGAGGTAGTCAGCGTGGTACTGGTGAGCATCCATCCTCCTGTGGAGGTGGCGGAGATCTACCAGGACATCATCAGCGCAGGCATTGACGCAGAGTATCTGATCCTCAATGCCCAGACCATTGCCAACAGTAATATCATGAGCGCCAGGGAAGAGGCGGAAAAGCTTATCGGCGCCGCAAAGGTCAGCCAGCAGGAGCAGGTTGCCGGCGCGGAAGCCTCCGTGAAGGAATTCCTGGCATCTGTAGAGGCGGACGAGGATAACCCCGGCTACTACCGTTTCCAAAAGTATATGAACGCCCTTATGAAGGCCTACGGCGATGCAAAGCTCATCATTGTTGGCGAGGGCGTGGACAGCTCGAATCTGTACATTGGCTCACTGACCCAGCAGCCTCAGCAAGCTCCCCAGGAGTAAGGCGTGCTGACAGATGGAGGTAACAACGATGATCGAAACAAAGAATGAAACGAAAAAGAACACCGGCGCGGTCATTGCCGGTGTGGTGAAATATGTGACCGTGGCGCTGGTAGTATTGGTACTTCTGTGGTTCGGATTTGTCTGCCAGGTCCGGGAGGGAAGCTGCGCTGTTATCTTGCGGTTTGGCGCAGTCCGGGAGCAGATCACTGAATCCGGCGTGTATCTGAAGCTGCCCTGGCCCTTTGAGACCGTGGTCACCTACGATGCAAGACTGCAGTACTTAGAGTCCAACAAACTGGAGACCACCACTTCCGACAAGCGCAATATCGTCCTGCAGTCCTATGTGGTCTACAAGATCAATGACCCCGTGCTCTACCACAACAGCGTGGGCGCCCAGGGTACCGCAAGCACCTACATAAACGACCAGGTGTTCAGCGCCACCAACAGCACTATGGGTGGCTACAAGCTCTCCGAGCTTGTGTCCCTGGAGGCAAAAGAGATCAAGATCGACCAGATACAGCAGGATATCTTCTCCCGTGTCCGGGAGGTGTGCCTTGCAAACTACGGCATTGATGTGACAGATGTGAGCATCCTGCGCCTTTCTCTGCCGGATACCAACTTAGACAGCGTCTTTGCCCAGATGACCGCGGACCGCCAGAAGGACATCGATGCCATTATGGCACAGGCCCAGCTGGATTCCACCAAGATCGTCACCGAGGCAGAGCAGGAAGCCGCAAAGATTAAGGCAGACGGCACGACCCAGGCTGCTCAGATCAACGCGGACACCGAGACCAAGGTCGCCCGGATCTACGCCGAGGCACAGAACGCAAACCTGGAGCTCTATCAGTTCCTGATGGACCTGGATACCATGGTAGCGTCCGTAAACAGCAGCACTGTGCTGGTGGTAAAGGCGGACGAGTATCCCTTCAATATCCTTACCCAGTACTCCAAGAATCTGTCTGCAGAGGGCAATGAAACCGTTATCAACGACCTTTCCTATATTATGACTCAGCTCTCCGATGAGGACCGGGAGGCGCTGACCGTTGCCACCACCGCACTGATCCGTCAGGCAGCGGAAGGATAAGGAGGCTCGTATGCAGAAAAACAACCTGTTTACGGACATCCTCACCACGGTGACCAAGTACCTTAAGGTACTGGTGGTTATTGTGGTTGCGGGAATCTTTCTGTCCGGTATCCGGGTGGTAAAAAGCGGCGAAGTGGCGCTTGTTCTGCGGTTCGGAAAGCTGGTAGGTGACACCTATGAGGAGCAGGTTCACGAACCGGGTCTGCTGCTGGCGTTCCCGTACATCATCGACGAAGTCATTATGGTGCCCACCAGCAACGTAATGGAGCAGAGCGTTACCACCTATTATTCGGAAGGCGCTTTTACAAAATCCGGCGCCTATGTGATCACCGGCGACCAGAATATCGCGGTGCTGTCCGCATCGGCAAAGTATATGGTCTCCGATCCGGTGTCTTATGCCCTCAATGTAAAAGATATTCCGTCCGTCATCAACGCCAGCGTCAGCACCGCTATGCTGACAGAGGCGGCAAACTACGATGTGGACGACCTGCTGACCACAGGCAAGGATGCCTTTGCCCGGCAGACCATGCGCCGTGCCCAGGAAAAGCTGGACACTGCCGGCGTGGGTATTACTCTGGCAACCATCGAGCTTACCCAGGTGGTAATGCCCGCGGAGGTAAGACTCATTTATGATGAAGTCAATGCCGCCACAGTGCGGGCAGCGACAACCTTAGAAAACGCAAGAAGCTATCGCGCCAATCTGCTGCCTGAGGCAGAGGGAGAGGCGGCAGCCCTTATTTCCGCAGCAAACGCAAACCAGGCAGAGAGAGTATCTGCCGCGGACAAGGCACTGACGGAGTTTTGGGGTCTGCTGGATGAGTATAAGCAGAATCCCGAAGTGGTCAAGACCCGTGTCTTTAACGCAAAGGTCGCCAAGCTGATGCAGACCATCGGAAAAGTCCGTGTGGTCCAGGACGGCGAGACCAAGATCATCCTGGATCCGTAGGAGGCGTGCGTATGGAAAACATTAACAATATGGCGCGCAACTCCCTGGAAGCGGTCTCCCGTGACAATTTAAGCGAAAATGCCCGGAAAAAGCTGCAGCGGGAGCTTCTTGGCGGCGTTGTGACTCTGGCACTTTTGGCTGCCGGTCTCATTTACACCTACCTTTTGGGCAATCCCTACCCCCTGGTGCCGCCGCTGCTGTATTTTATCGGCGTGCTCATTGAGGGTATTCCGGTGATCATCACCGGCATTAAGGGCCTGTTTACCAAGAACCTTACGAACGCCATGGAGCTTTTGGTGGGCATCGCTATCATCGCCTGCGTGTTCAGCCAGGATATGATCCTTGCCCTGCTGATCCCTCTGATCCTCAACTTGGTGCACCTGCTGGAAGAGCGGAGCATTATGGGCGGCAGAGAGGTTATCGACAACCTTATGAATATGCAGCAGCGCACAGCGGTGCTGTTTGAAAATGAGGAAGAGATCCCGGTGGAAGCTACTTCTCTGAAACCGGGACAGATCATTGTGGTAAGACCCGGTATGGGTATCCCCATCGACGGCGTGGTGGTTAGTGGCGAGACAAATATCGACCAAAAGTCCCTCACCGGCGAGCCGGAGCCTGCCTACACAAAGGTAGGCGACGCGGTGTATGCCGGCACCACTAACTTAGACGGCAGAATTTTGGTGGAGGTTAAAAAAGAGTACGAGAATACTACTTTCTCCAAGATCCTCCAGCTTTTGGAGCAGTCCGAGGGTATCCAAATGCCGGAATCCCGGCTTATCGACCGTTTCCTTGCGGGCTACATTCCCTTTGTGCTGGGTGTCGCGGCATTGGTGGCGCTTATCAACCGGGATATCTCCCAGGCCATCGCGGTGCTGGTGGTATCCTGCCCCTGCGGTCAGATGCTGGTCAGCTCCGCGCCTATGATCGCGGCGCTGTCTGCTGCCACCGGTAAGGGAATTCTCATTAAAAACTCCAAGTTCATTGAAGAGCTGACCCAGATCGACACCGTGGTCTTCGATAAGACCGGCACCATCACCAAGGGTGAGCTGACCCTCACGGATGTGATCGGTTGGGGCGAAAACCGGGAAAACGATGAACTGCTCAATATGGCGGCCTCCCTGGCAGTTGCCTCCAATCACCCGGTCTCCCGGGCAGTGCTGGCTGCGGCGGAAGACAGGCATTTTGATCACGAGCTTTCTGTCCACGAGATCTCCGGCGGCGGTATGGAAGCGACTCTTTCCGACGGAAGCGTTTTGCGGTTCGGTCGCAGAGAATGGCTGGAGGGGCTGGGCTGCGAGATCGAGGAAATCTTCCCGGAAAGCGCTGCCGGCTCTGTCAGCTACCTTGCCAAGGATAGTGCGCTTCTCGGCTGCCTTTGCTTTAATGACACAGAGCGTGAGCAGGCGGCGGAAACGGTTGCGATGTTGAAGGATATGGGAATCCGGGAAACGGTGATGCTCACCGGCGACCGGCAGAATCCTGCCCGCGCCATCCAGGAAAAACTGGGAATTGACCGGGTGTACGCCCAGCTTTTGCCCCAGGATAAGCTCAGTATGCTCCGGGACATCTCCGCGGGGGAGCATAATGTGCTTGCCATCGGCGACGGCATCAACGACGCGCTGATCCTCCGGGAGGCGGATGTGGGCATCGCCATGGGCGCTATGGGCTCCGATGTTGCCATCGAGTCTGCGGACATCGCACTGATGAACAATAACCTGATGAACATCCCCTTTGCCATCGACCTGGCGAAGCGGACCCGGAAGGTCATTTATCAAAACCTGGCTCTGTCCATCGTGATCAGTGTGACTATGATCGGTCTGTCCGCCTTCGGCGTAATCACCGCCCTTGCAGGCACGGTGCTCCACAACTTAGGCGCCTTTGCGGTGCTCATTAACAGCTCCCGGATCCTCCGCCAGGAACGGAAAAAGCAGGAAAGTGCCGAAACACCTTGAAATAACAAGCAATGTATGATAAAATCTCCTTGTTTTTAGGGATAAAAAACAAGGAGATTTTTTCTATGAGAGAGTTTTTTACATATTTCTTCGGTCAAGGCGAGGAAATTGAATTTGTGAATTTCACGGCAGCGCATTTTATACCGATCCTGCTGCTTATAGGGGTTCTTTTCCTCATCTACCGGTTCCGGGGTCAGCTGAGAGAATCCAAGTACGATAAGAACCTCCGCTATATTTTGGCATTTATGCTGATTATTTCGGAAATGTCCTATTACTGGCGCCTGGTGGGTATGCCCTCTTTGGGACCGACCCCCGTGGACCATCTGCCGATTACCGTGTGCGGCTGGGCGGTGATCTTCTGCAGCTATATGGTCATCGGCAAGACCCAGACCCTGTACGATATTTCCTATTTCTGGCTGCTTTCCGGCTCAATCTTCGCGCTCATCACCCCCACGGTGATCTCCTACGCAGGTCCTACCCGATTCCGTTATTACCAGTTCTGGTTTGAGCACACCCTGGGCTATGTGGCAATTTTTTATATGACCTTTGTCCACGGCATGCGCCCCACCATCAAGTCTGCGGTAAAGTCCTATGTAACATTGCTGGTTTTGGCGGTGATCGCCTACTTTACCAACCGGATGCTGGGTCCCGGCGCCAACTATCTGTTTATGGCAGAGCCGGAGGCGACCCCCTCTATTCTGGATATTTTGCCCGCCAACTTCTGGATCCGCGCCCTGGTTATGGCAAGCGTAATCACGGTGCTGTTCGGCGTTGCGTACCTACCCTGGTATCTGAAGGACAAAAAGGCAAAGAAAAAAGAAGAAGTAGCTGTATAACGATAATCCCCCAAAGTCATTGGCTTTGGGGGATTTTTAGATAACCGCTATAAAAGCCTCCCTCTGATGAGGGAGGTGACGGGGCAATAAGCCGTGAGGGAGGGAGAAAAGACTACCCCTCAGGCAAAAATCAAAGATTTTTTCCGGCTCCCCTGACAAGGGGAGCCTTTTAGAGAAGGGGTTTCTCGTATAAGATCTCCCGTTCGTTTTCCCCAGTACGGGAAAAGCCCAGGCTTTCGTGGAGCTTTTGGGAGGCGGTGTTCCACTGATACACAGTCGAGCCGGTAATCCTTTCGTATCCTAATTCTTTCAGTCGGGAAACCAAGGTCTGCATCACCGCTTTCCCAATCCCTTTGCCCCGATACTCCGCCTTCCAAATGGCGACAGGCGGATTATCATCTTTAACGGTAACATCGCCGATGGGAACGAAAGAATCTCCCTCTTTTGCCTCTATGTAGTAAAGTTCTCCCACCTTCTCGAGATATGTACACATCCCTTTCACATAGTCTAAGGTGGGAATGCGGCTTTCATCGAAGATGCCCTCGGAGTTTTGGTAAACATAGGGGTCCTGATAGCCGGGCAGGAAGAGTTCAAAATGCCCATCGTACTTGCGCAGCCGAAGCGTGTCGCTGATTACAATCATTTCCGGCTGCGGATAATTCTTTAGTGGCATAAAATACCTCACTCAATGTTTGCTAAACCATCATAGAGTTCGGTAAAAGACTTTTGGAGACGGCAGCGTCCAAAGGACAGGCTTTTATCCTCGCCGAATTCCAGTAAGTAGCACTTTGCCAGTTCTTCGACTGTTTGCTCTAAGGTTTCAAAGAAACCGTAATAAGCTAAATTATAGCCGTTTGAGCCTTCCTCAAAGTTGCTTCGAATCAGTGCTTCCGTTACCTGATCTAAAGGGTAAAGCTTTAGGTGTAATAGTTCATGAACGATAACTTCTTCCAGGTTTTCTTACTTGGGATTTGCTGCATTTAGTAGGATGACTGCCTTTTTGTCGGTGCAATCCACTTTAAAATCGCCGGTCTTGCGCCAGGTGGGATCCTCCACCCACTCTAAAAGGATATCCCAGTCCGGGACAAGGCGCAACTTCTTGATCCATTTGTCAAAAAGCAAAGCGTACGCATCTTTGTTAATCATAATTTCTCCTTTTTAGATCTGTACCGTATACCAAGTCGGCACAGGGTTTTGCATACCCCGATACCAGGTGAGGACCTGGGTGGCTTGGTTTTTCATGGTGGTGATCTCTGTCTCCCCAAAGGGGATCGCCCAGGGCAGGGAACTGAGGGTGTTGCTGGCAATATAGAGCGCCAAAAGCTTCCAAAACTCCATGGGAACGCTGCCGTCAAAGTAGCCGTCCACCATACCGCTGGCAAAGGCTGGAGAAGCCTGGGCGCACCATACGATGCGGTTAAACTCCTCCCAGGGGTCGCCAAAGTCGTCCCGGTCAAAGTCGATAATTGTAAGCACGCCGTCCCGGTCCACCATCATATTGCCAATATGATAGTCCCCGTGCTGATAGGTTTGGGGACGGTCGGAGAGCAGATGGCGGTTTTCTTCGATAAACCGGAGGAATGCGTCCCCGTTCTCGTATTTCAGGGGACAATCCCCGTACATTTTGATCTTTCGGTCAATTTTCGCGTTAAACCGCTGTGCCCAGGGAGTCACATCTGCAGGAGCGGGGAGGCAGTGGAGCTTTCTTAGAATCTTTCCCGCGTCCAGGCCGTAGGCATACTGCTTGTTTTCCGGCAGGGTGGGGATGTATTCCTCTGCGTCAAAACCATCGATCCAACTATGGATGGCATAAGTGCCCTCCGGGCAAGTGCCAAACTCAATGGGCAGGCACATAGGGATACCCAATGCTGCTGCCTTTTCCATTCCCTGAAAGCCCCGGTAAAACCGCTCTGCTTTTTCCGTATTTGTGATCCGCAGGAGATATTTGCTGCCGTCCGGGGTCTCGGCGCAGTATTTCCGGTCGCCGGACCAGCCTTTTTCCACCGGCGTTTTCCGGGCAAGATAGTGGTATAGACTTGGGATCCACTTGCCGAACATCCGGGACTGAAGCTTTTGGATATATCCCAGGTCTTTGTAGCCTAATTTTTTCAAAAGATTTATGCTGGCGGTGTTTTCCGGCTCGGTAAAGCAGATGAATTCCCACTCCGGGAACGACGCATGGAGCTTTTCAATGAGGGCGGACAAGGCTTCAAAGGCAAAGCCTTTGCGGTGATGGTCATAGTGGAAGGTATAGCCCAGAGAGATGGCGCCGTCATTTGGCATCACCACGATCTCGCCGATCATTTCCCCGGTGTCCTTGCGCTCTACTGCCACCATAAAGGGCGCGTCTACGGAAAAAGTATCGTGCTGCCGCTTTTCCGTCAGCGCCATAATGCCGGGCAGATCCTTCGTCTGTCCCCGCTGATACCGGGCGCAGCGGTCATCGTTTCGGTAGTCATACATAACGGCGGCATCTTCCGGACGCACATTCCGAAGACACAGCCGGGCGGTTTCTAAAAATATCATAAGTTCTTCTCCATTACATAGCGCTGGGGCGTCATGCCCATAGCGCGGTACAGGGAGAGGGCATCTTTGTTAAAGTCCCAAACATGCAGGTCAAGACACACAGCGCCCTGCTCTTTTGCCCAGAACTCGGTGTAGGCAAACAGCTCCCGTGCAATGCCCTTGCGTCGTACTTCCGGCAGTACATAGATGTCGTCAAGACATACGGTTTTGATACCTTCTACCATACCGCTTTTGTTCCATAGGGTTGCCCGGACGGTGCCAAGGAGCTTGCCGTTTTCGTCGAAGGCACCTATCATCAGACAGTCCGGTGCGGCAATTACTTCATCGTAGTCATTTTTTGGATAGGCAACCTCTCTTGGAAGACAGCAGTCCGGACGGGCATCAAAATGCATCCGGTCCAGTTCTTCGTATAGGGGCAAGACGGCGGGATAATCCTCACCGGTCAGTTTTCGAATGATCATAGCAACTTCTCCTTGTTGGCATTGATAACAGCGTACATGAGTTGCGAAAAATCGGGTGGGACAGAGGTAATGCCCTCTTTAAGCACCGCAAGACCGTTCCGGATCAGCTCTTTATTCAGCGTTTCAAAGGTGACCATACGGCAGGATGTACTTGCGATTTGAACGGCTTTGCCTGTCTGCTCGTGAATGCGGTCCTGCAGATGGAAGGCGGTGCGAGGGTCTGTTTGCCGCTCCGTCTGCCCATCGCCCATTGTGCAGATCAGCGCGATTCCATTGTCGGTCAAATGCTCCCGGATGAAACGGTAAAAGGCATTTCTGTCTGCATCCGTTACAAGCATATGCACCACAGCTACCGCGAAAATAAAGTCGAACATTTCGGGATGCTCGCCTGCTACGCAATCCAGCACTTGGAAGCGTGAAGCAAATTCCGGGAACTTCTTTTGACAAAAGCGGATTGCTGCGTCAGATACATCGGTCGCCAGCAGATTAAAACCCTCCTTCAGCAGGGGATGGGCATCTCTACCTTCTCCGCATCCGATCTCCAACAGCTTGCTTTTGTGGTTGATTCCGAAATCCTTGATGGTTTGCATGACAATTTGGGTCGGGTTATCATAGAACCACTGCAGGTCTTGTCCGTGGACTTGGCGGTAACGGTCATCGTAAGCGGAATAGTAGGGTCTTGCAGATAAAAAATTGTGTGCCGCTTTTAAGATCCTTTTGTTTTCCTCGTGGGTTAAAAGCACCATCGCTTCTTCATAGCTTACCAGTGGGGCGCTTAATAGTTCGTTTTCTGCAGGGATGATCGCCTGGTCTTCATATTGTCCCAGGAAGAAGACGACCTGCTTTTGTATGTCCCAATCGGGGATGTAATACGTACTTATTTTCCGGAATCCCGCAAGAAAAGACGGCCGCAGATGGACTTCCTCAAAGATCTCTCGAAGCGCGGTATCCGTTTCGGTTTCGCCTTCTTCCACATGACCCTTGGGAAAGCCGTAGTGTCCGCCCGAAGCTTGGGCAAGTACATATTTGATTTCTCCGTCAACGCGGGTAAATACTACTGCTCCGCAGGATTTTTCGTGTTTCATAGGAGCACCTCCCCAAATACTCTATAGTGTGATCCAATACCGCTGCAGGACTTCGCCATTTCGTTCGTCCACAACTTCGTTTTCCAAAACACCGCCGTTTTTTAGAATTGTTTTAGCGGAAGCGAGGTTTTCCTTATGGCAGGTAACCAAGATCCTTTTCATACCCATACTTTTGCAAATGGTCTTTGCCAGACCTAACTGCATTGTGGCATAGCCTTTTCTCCGTTCGCTGTGGCGGATACTGTAGCCGATGCTGCCGAAGAGATTCAAAATAGCTTCCGTCAGTTCGTGGCGAATATCCAGCATGCCCACAATTCTGCTGTCGGAGCGACGAACAGAGATGAACTGCGTGTCAGGCACCCAATTGGGGGGACAGGTTTCCCTATGTTCTGCTTTTTTAATCCAATCGTACCATTCGTCCATAGTTTCATAGCGCCGCAGATTGGAGCAACCATCCATACTGCCGCCTTTTTCTAAAAACTCGGCACGATACTGCGCAATGGCTTCCAAATCCGAGGGAAGCACTTTACGCAAAATTAGCAATTCGGATTCTGCTTTTTCTAACATTTTCGTATCCTCTCATAGTAGATAGGGACGCAAGCGGTGCGTCACAAAAAAACAAAAATGGCGCAAGCGTGAAGCTTGCGCCATTGCGTTACACGGCTTTGTCTGCATATTAGCAGGCAAAGGTACAAGGAGCAAAACTTCCGCTATTTATGAGATATACATAATTGGTATACAGCATAGTATTTACTCCTTTCTTTCAAAATTATGGAAACATCATAGCACCCTGCAGAGTGTTTGTCAATTTCCAATTTGTCTTAGGGCTTTACTGCCCGGGTGGCGATGTAGGTCTCCACATTCATTTCGTGGAGGCGACCCTCGCCGTTGGTGTCGCCGTAAAGATCAGTGAGCGTAAAGCCGGCTTTCAGCTGACCGCCCAGCTGCTCCTCCATATTGTGGGAAAACTGCATACCGCAGTCCTCGTCTTCCAGCTGCTTTCGCTGCTTTTCGTTTTGGAGGGGGTTAAAGGGCATGGTGTTGCTGATAACTTCCTCGTCCTCGTTTACCAGGTAATTGACCTCGTTACCCAAACCGCACAGAAGCACACCGCCGTGCTTCAAAATGCGGAAACACTCCATAAAGATCGGCTCTACTTTTTCCACATAGCAGTTGGAAACAGGGTGGAAAATAAGGTCAAAGCTTTCGTCCGGGAAGGGGAGAGGCTTTGTCATATCCGCCCGGAGAATTTCGATTTCATAACCCTCCCGGCTTGCGACCAGCCGCTCGCTTTCCAGCTGCTTTTCCGAGTAATCGAGAACGGTGCATTCCGCGCCCAACGCGGCAAAAATAGGCATTTGCTGACCGCCGCCGCTGGCAAGACCCAGCACCTTTTTGCCCTTAAGATCTCCAAACCAGCTGTGGGGGACGGGCTTTGTAGGGGTAAGCACCACATCCCAGCCGCCATTTTTTGCGTTTTCGTAAATTTCATGGGTGATGGGCACGCCCCACTCCCAGCCCTCCTCGATCCAGCGGTCAATGACCTGGGCGTTGATGTCTTGATAATTCACTCGAAAGTTCCTCCAAATAGGTTCGTACTTGTTTATAGTTTGTAAAATGAATGATTTGTGCGTGATTTGATGCCTGCAGGCAGGCAAGGATCCGGCTGCGGTTTTTTCGGTTATAGTTCCAAACAATCTTCAAAAACTTAGGATCGATCCGGCTTTTGCAGCCCTCCTGCATGTCCGGGCGTGCTCTGCCAAAGTAGCGAATCTCTCGGCACAGAATATTCCAAACACACCGTACCGGCGGAAATTCAAACCAAAAGACCGTATCGGCAAGCTTGAGCCGTTCCGGCAGGGAAGAGAGGTTATTTCCCTCGATGATCCAGGCGGGCTTTTCGGCTTCCCTTCGCAGGGAATCAAGAAAGACCTCCCGGGGTGTTACGGTCCAATTGTCAGACCAGTAGAGCTTATCCAGATGCACCAGGGGAAGTGCGGTCAGCTCTGCAAGCCGATAGGAAAAGGTAGACTTACCGGCGCCGTTGCTGCCGACGATCAAAATACGCTTCATTGTGGACACCTCAGGTCAGGCGGTAGAATACGTCCATCATACCACCGGGGGCGTGGGATGTCAATTTTTCCGGCGGAGGATGTACTCCTTGACTTCTTCCGTAGTGCCGTAGCGGGTCTGGTGGATGCCGTCACCGGTGTAGGTGAAGCCGCATTTTTCAATGACCCGGCGGGACCGATCGTTGCGCAGAAAATGGCTGATGACGATAAAATCCAACCGGACTGTCCGGAATAAGTATTCGATGACCGCCTTTACGGCTTCGGTCATCAGACCCTTGCCCCAGTAATCCTTGGAGAGTACATAGCCGATGGCGCGACCCCGCTGATAGCAAAGCTCCGGGCGGTCTTCTTCCCGGTATTCTTCGATGCCCAAAGAGCCGATGACCTTGCCCTCGTATTCTAAAGCAAAGGTCTTCTTGCCGGCAATGAAGCCGTCCAAGATCCTTTTGGAGGTTTCCGTACTCTCGTGGGGCAGCCAGCCTGCCAATTGTCCTACGCCGTCTACCCGGGCGTACTCGTAAAAGTCCGCAAGGTCGGTTTCCCGCCAGGGACGCAGCGTAAGCCGCTGGGTCGTTAATGTGATACCAGTGATGTCGATCAGTGCATTCATTCTCTTTTCCTCCTATTGTAGGGACCGGCGTCCTCGACGGTCCGTTATCATGCAATCCTGCAGGCAAGCTCAAATGCCAGCAGGGCGATCTTTTCCTTGTCCGCAAGCCGGGATGTACCGGAAAGGCTCCGGGGGTCCCAGGTGGGGTTATCCAGGTTGTCCCCGGCGTAGAAGAACTGGAAGAACTCCACGCCCCGGAAATCGCACATCGCCTGCATTGCCGCGCACTCCATTTCCACGCAGATGGCGCCCATCTCCTTGCGCCGTGAGACCTTTCCCCGGGTCTCCCGGTAGAAAGCGTCGGTGGTCCATGTGGTGCCGGTGACATAGGGATAGCCGAATTCCTGCAAAACAGAGACAAAAGTGTCGGTGTATTTGCGGTTTACCTCTATGTAGTCTGCGGCGGGGGCGTAATGGTAGCTGGTGCCCTCGTCCCGAATGGCGCGGGTGGGGATAATGATGCCGCAATCCTGGATGGTGCTATCCAAGACACCGCAGTTCCCTAACAGGATGATCCGCTTCGCGCCCATGGGGATAATGTCTTCAAAGATCCCTACGCAGGCAGGCGCGCCCAGCCGCGCCTTGCAGAAAGCAAAACGCTTGCCTTTATAGGTGACCTCGTAGATGGGCCAGTGACCGTCCACATCCTTGGTGTTTGCGATGGGTGTGCCGCCCAAGAGCGTTACCATAGATTCAAAGAGGGTGTGGGAGAAAATGGCAATCACCGTCTCCGGGAAGTTTTCCACCGGCTTATGTACCATCCACGGCTCAATGACCGCGGACCGATCTTTGTCAAATTCCGTTAAGAGCATAGTTTCTCCTTTCTGACAAGATGACTGTCAATCTTTTCTGAATATATCAAGGGTGTGGTTGGAGTAGCCGACCAGGTCCTGGCGCTCACAAGTGGCGAAGTGGTAGCGCAGGAACAGTTCATAGGTTTCTTCATCCATAGCGTCCACGGTGTCACGCATGTGGTTCACATAGCCATCGGTTGCCAGGAAGTGGAGCTGGGTGACAGGGAAGTGATTGCGTAAAGCGTCGATGTCTTCCTTGCGGTGCAGCTCAAACAGATCCCAGGGATGGGAGAATGTTTCAAAGGTCACCGGGTCCAGCATACACTGCTCGATAATCTCGTGGATCTTGCCTTTTCCAAAGCCGTACATCATGATAGACGGGTCGCCCATACAGTAAGCGGCGAAAACAATACCGCCCTTTTTCGTTACCCGGATTGCTTCGGATAGCGCCTGGAGCTTTTCTTTCTCGGAAAACAGATGGTAGAGCGGTCCTAAAATCAGGGTCAGATCGTAGTTGTTGTCGGGCAGGAAAGACAGATCCTTGGCATTACCCTGGGTAACGGTGATGTTCTCGCCAGGCAGGGTTTTTGTTTTGAAGATCTCAATGTTGTGCTCGATCAATTCCACCGCGTCTACCCGGTAACCCCGGCGGGCAAGCGCGTGGGAGTACCTGCCGGTGGCGGCACCAATCTCCAGAATACGCATACCGGGCTGCAGATATTTCTCAATGTAGCGCATTGTGGTGAGAAATTCCACATTTCCCCGGCGGGAGAGCAGACGGCTGTCCTCGTCGTAAGTTTCGTAGTACGCTCTCAAAATCTCTTTCGTTTCCATTTTACCACCCCTTCCAAAATAAAAAAGTGCAAGCCGGGAGGAATTCCAGGCTTGCACTGCGCTCTTTTTTATAATCCTATCCTAAAAAAGAGTATGACAATGTAAGCCCGTCACTATGCAGAAGCATAGGCTTAACGGACACATTGCGGTTATCGTTATAACGGAAACCGAACATTGTCATATCCTCCTGTAAGAATTTTATGCGATTATACACCTGCGAATATACATTGTCAATAAGAAAATGAAAATATTTCAAATTTTTGCAAAAAGCATCCGACACCTATGGGTGTCGGATGCTTTTTATGCTTTGTGGGAAAGTTTATTCTTTCGGTAGGCATCCGGGGTGATCCCCTCGGATGCCTTAAATACTTTAATGAAGTAGGAGGCGCTGCCGTAGCCCACCTGGTCAGCTACATCCGATACGGACATACCATCGGAAAGAAGCTTTTTGGCATGCTCGATGCGAAGCTGAGTCAGCACGGTTTTGAAGCTGTGCCCGGTCTCCTCACGGATGATGGCGCTGGCACGGTTGATACCGATGCCCACCGCCTCGGAGATCTGCTGCACGGAGATGTCGTAGTTGCAGAAGTACCGATGTAGGTAGTCCATAACAAGCTTTTCCGTGGAGAGAATGGTGGTGCCGGTCTTTGCCTGGGCGTAGATACACAGGGAGGGGATCAGCTGCTTGAGGGCAAAGTGGATGGTATCCACACTACGCATGGAAAGCAGCATGCCCATCTGTGTTTCCGTAAGCTGGAACTCCAGCTTGGTGCATAGCTGTTGGATGGCGCAGGTGATGTTCATAGCGTTATAGCGACGGACCAGCTCCGACGGATTATTACCGATGGCGGACATATAGGCTTCCAGACCCAAAAGCGCCTGGTCGTGATCGCCCCGTTCGATCTGGGAAATGATGTGGCTGACCATAGCGCCTGCATTGGCAAACAGTTCCCGGGGAGGCTCTTCCGGAGCCTGGAGCTGGAAATCGGTGCTTTCACGGAGCTTGGAAAGGGCGGTCAGATAAGAGGCGGAAACGCCTGCCAGCGTGTCGGCAAGGGGACCGCTGCCCACCAGGAAACGGCTGACCTGGGCGTTGAGATAGGTGTGAAGCCGCTGGAGGATCAGATCGTAGTCCTGTGCGGTTTTGATATTACAAATAATAGCGAGTATGTGGGACTGGCTGCTGCACTCCACAGTCTGCAGAACACCGGCATCTTCGGAAATATCATCGATACACTGCTGCAGGGTCTCCATATTCTCCTGGGTCAAAAGCTGATCCTTGCAGGGAGTCAGGGTGATGACCGCAAAATGGGGGTAGGGGAATTGGATGCCCACCTTGGCAAGGTCCTGGGCGATGGTCACAGAGCCGGAATTGTTGAGCAGCATTAGCAGAACATAGTCCCGCAGCATTGCGGATTGGGAGGATGCCTTTTGATCTAACAGCACAGACTGATTTTGGATCTGGGAAATGAGCTGATCTAAAAGGAGCAGCTCGTTCTTGTTGTCTTTTCTGCTTTTTGCCGGGTATTTTTTGGAAAGGGCGCGAATGGGACGATAAAGCCTCCAGGCAAGGGCAAAAATACTGACGAACAAAAGCAGCACGATGGCAGTAAGCCACAGCACGTCATGTGTCGTGGTCAAAAGGGACATAAGGGTCAGGTTGGGGATGCCTACCTGAAGAATGAAGCCGCTCATATTGGAACAGGTAACGGTGTCCTTGGGAAGCGTGTTGGTGATCAGTGTCCACTGTTTGTAGGACAGGCTGTACTCCTCCGTGGAAAGGGCGCTGGACAGCTGCACGAACTGCTCTAAATTGCTTTGGGGGATCGCAAAGCATAGGATGCCACAGCGGTTTTCCGGACGGGCGATGTTTATGGGAATGGTATAGGCGATCAGCAGAGTATCTACGGACCGGTAGATCCGCCCCTGCTCGGTCTGCTCGAAAAGAAAGCTTTGGATCAGCTCGGAGTCCTTAAAACCGTAGCGGTTTAAAAATACGGGAAGATCTGCGGTGGTGCCGTCGGATTGAAACAGAAGCACCTGCTCCTTTCCCGTGGGATAGATTAGACAGAATTGTTCTGCAAGGGTGCAGTAAGAGGAATACTGGGAAAGGGCCTGGGCGGTGGTAATGGCGGTATAAGAATCCTGGGTCACATACTCCTGACGGAAGGTCCGCTGGGTGGAAAAGCGCAAGGCAAGCTGCTGCATAGAATCTAACTGATTGTCAAGGGCAGTCAGCGCGTGACTTGCCTGGGTCTCCAGGGCCTGGCGGTTGCGGTTATTGATGGTGCGCAGGTAGCAGGTGCCAAAAAGCGCGCCTAAGCTGATGCAGGTAATGAGAGTCAGTGCTGTGCAGATCAGCAGGTACTCCCAAAACATACTTTTCTTATTTCGCATCTTCATTGCGGTGTCCTCTCTCTTTCGATCCCATTATCTTATCCCAAATTCCAATACATTATATCATAAAAAATTTTGCGCAAGAAGAGTCTGTGGCGTTTTTTATATACCTTGTTGAAAAATTACCATCAGTTTTGGGGCAGATTTGGAGAGGTGTGAGAAATTAACACCGCCTAAGCGGTTTTTACTATTGCGGCGCAAGGGACTTTTCGATACCATAGAGGCAGAAAGCGCAAGCGAGAAAGGACGGATGTGTAATGCGTAATGCACCGGGGCAGACCCTTGTAAGAGTAAGCCCTATAAAGAAAGTGCTGCGGCATTGGCAGTTGTATCTAATGATCCTGGTGCCGATGATCACAATGTTTATTTTCCACTATATCCCTCTGTACGGCGTACAGATCGCCTTCCGGGATTACCAGGCAAAACTGGGCTTCTTCGGAAGTAAGTGGGTGGGTCTAAAACACTTTAAGCGTTTCGTGACTTACCCTATGTTCTGGAAGATCATGTGGAACACCTTGAAGGTAAGCCTCGTGAGTTTGCTTACATTCCCACTGCCGATCATTCTCGCCATTATGTTTAATGACCTGAAAAACGGCTGGTTCAAGAAGACTACACAGATGATTACATACGCGCCTCACTTCGTTTCCACGGTGGTCCTGTGTTCCATGACACTGATGTTTTTGAACCGTGAGACCGGCGTGGTCAATGTCATCATAAAACTCTTCGGCGGCGAAACCCAGGACTTTATGGCAGAGTCCAAAAACTTTGCTCCCATTTATGTCATTACCAGCCTGTGGCAGAACTTGGGTTGGGACACCATACTCTATCTTGCCGCACTGTCCTCGATCTCTCTGGACCTGGTGGATGCGGCAAAGGTGGACGGAGCCAACCGTTTGCAGATCGTGCGCAACATTTATATTCCCCACCTTATGCCCACGGTAGTCATGATCCTTATCTTGAAAATGGGCGGCTTGTTTGGTAGCAGCTTTGAGAAGACCTTCCTGCTGCAGAATCCTCTGAATCTGGACGCGTCTACTCTGCTCAGCACCTATGTTTACGATGTGGGTATCATCGGCGGACAGTCCAGCTACTCTACCGCGGTGGGCTTGTTTAACAGTATCATTTCTATTCTGCTCGTGGTACTGGCTAACTACTTCTCCCGCAAGGTTACCGAGTCCAGTCTGTGGTAAGGAGGGGCAATATGGCTGTTTTAACAAAGAATAAAGTGCGTAACCACATTAAGCAGGACGTGGCTTCCAGGGCATACACTGTGGTGATCTATGCCACTGTGGCTATTCTTACCTTGGTAATCGCGTATCCCCTCTATTTCTGTATCGTGGCTTCTTTTTCCGACCCGGATGCGGTGGCGATGGGTGATACCATCCTCTGGTTCAAGGGATTCACAACAGTAGCCTATGAGGAGATCCTAAAGGAAGAGCTTCTCCTGTCCGGCTATAAGAACTCCTTTATTTATATGGTCCTCAGCACCCTGTACAATCTGGTGTTGACCATCCCCGCAGGCTATGTCTGCTCCAAGTCCCGTCTGCCCGGCAAGAAGTTTATCCTGTGGTACTTCTTCCTGACTATGTATATCGGCGGCGGCACCATCCCTACATACATTTGGATGAAGAAGCTGGGTCTCGTGGGAAGTCCTCTGTCTATGATCATCGGCGCTGGTGTCAGTGCATACTATTTGATGATCGTCCGGCAGTACTTCTCCTCCTCTATCCCCAGCGAATTGTATGAGGCATCGGAGCTGGACGGCGCAGGTGATTTCCGTCAGTTTATATCTGTGGCTCTGCCTCTGGCAAAACCCATTGTGGCGGTCATTATGCTTTACTATGCATTTGGCAGCTGGAACAGCTACTACGGCGCGCTGCTTTACCTGCGTGACCAGGAGATGTGGCCTCTACAGCTTGTGCTGCGTCAGCTCCTTATCGAAAATGAAAACGCCATCGGCGATCTGCTCAGCAGCATCAGTACCGCGGATACGAATTACCTTATGAAGAAGATGTATCTGGTGCGTGCTATGAAGTATGCCATCATCTTAGTGGCATCCCTGCCTATGCTGGTCCTCTATCCCTTCGTAAGTAAGTACTTTACCCAGGGCGTGATGATCGGCTCTGTGAAGGGCTAAAAGGTATCTTGCAGCGGTTTGCGTTCCGCTGTAACATAGAAAAACCCAAAATTGAAAGGAGAACCAAAATGAAAAACGTAAAGAGAATCCTGTGCCTGGTGCTTGCACTGATGATGGTGGCAGCTCTGGTTGCTTGCGGTCCTAAGGAACCCACTCCCCCCGCAACCGACAACGGCACAACACCCCCCACTGAGAGCGGCAGCGCAAGCAGCCTCCCCTCTTATCTGCAGGTAGGCCAGATGCCTCTGGTTACCGAGGATATCACCCTGCGCATCGCAGTGGTTTGCGATGATGTCAACACCAAGCCCGAAGATAGCTGGATGATGGCATTCCTGCAGGAGAAGCTGGGCATCAAGGTCAAGCTGGAGACCTTTTATGAGAGCACCCGCGAGGAAAACCTTTCCCTGATGATGAACGACGGCAACCTGCCCGACATCATGATCGGCCTGGGCTTCGACACCGTTAAGCTGACCCGCTACGGCGAGATCGGCGAGCAACTGCTGGACCTGGCTCCCTACCTCAACGAGGAGAACGCTCCCAACATTATGGCAGTTGCTAAGGAATACCCTGCTTATTTGAAGAGTCTGACCAATGCCAATGGTCAGGTCTTCTCCATCGGCAACTTCTCCGAGCGTATTGACAACTCCGGCTGCCTGCGTATGTTCTATAACTACGACATCATGGAAAAGGCCGGCGTTACCAAGGTTCCCGAAACTCTGGATGAGTTTGTGGAGATGCTCCGCACCATCAAGAAGTACAGCGACGCCAACGACCTGGGCATCGTTCCCTTCGGCGGCAACTTCGCAAACCACAACGGCACTTACTTGATCCTGAACGCTCTGGGCTTCAACTACTCCACCGGCGCCAGCGAGGCATGCCAGGAGACCAATATTGCCCTGCGTGACGGCGAGGTTGTTCTGACCTGCTACGATCAGGAAGCATTCCCCAAGTATCTGGAAGTTATGCACACCCTCCACAGCGAAGGTCTGATGGAAGAGGACTTCTACACCCTGGAAAAGGATACCACCCGTGCACACCTGTCCGCTGGTAAGTATGCTGTGTTCAGCCAGGTTCCCGGCCTGTACGGCGGCGTTGAGTTCAACAACGAATGGTGGGGCGGCGTGCCTCTGACCAGTGAGTTTAACGATACTCCTTTCTGGCCCAACTACGGCTATACCTCCGTTGGTAACTTTGTTGTCAGCGCCGACACCGAGTATCCCGAGCTGTGCGTTGCTCTGGCAGACTTCTTCTTTAGCCCCGATCCCGCTATCCACAGACTGGTCAACCTCGGACCTTCCGTGAAGCAGGAAGACCTGTTCCTGGACAAGACCACCGGCTGGTACTGGGATGATGATCCCGAGCACTACGGCTATAACTACGCAGGCTTTGACGCAGATCCCGAGAAGTACGGCTCCGTGCTGAACTTCCGTACCACCCACATCAGCCTGTGGAAGAACCTGTCCTTCTACGCAGCCTACAGAGAGACCGAGGCTGACGAGAACCTCAACTCCAAGCTGGTCGAGTTTGTCCTGCCCGAGACCGATGTTAAGGAAATGGCAGACAACAACCGTAAGACCTACGGCAACTTCAACGACCACTGGCAGTACAGCCAGAACAACACCTGGGGCCGTTACATCACCGATGAGATGTCTCCCAGAGTTTGCTACTTCGACCAGGAGACCACTGACCGGATTGCTGACCTGTACACTCTGATCAGAGACCATGCGTCCAACGAGATCGCTAAGTTCATCACCGGTAAGCGCGACCTGAGCGAAATTAATGACTACTTCAACGAGCTGAAGGGTCTGGGCGCTGACGAGTACGTCAAGATCTACGCTGACTACTACGCAGCTAACAACTAATTATACTTTCAAAGTCAGAGGGCTGCTTGCAGCCCCCTGATTTCTAAGAAACGGAGGGAGAACGATGGGAGGTCTTTTCGACATCAACAGTAAGTTTATGCAGTTCCTTTATAAGGCTGCTGACCTTATTCTGCTGAATGTGCTGACGTTGGTATGTTGTATTCCCATCGTGACCATCGGACCGGCATTTTCCGCTATGCACTACGTGCTTCTGCGGATCTACCGCAACGAGGGAAGCGGACTGCTCCGTGATTTCTTCCACTCCTTTGTGGGTAATCTGAAGCAGGGCATTGTGCTGACGGTTGGGTATCTTTTGTACTTTTTGCTCCTGCTTTTGGATTATCAGCTTGCAAGCCGGACGGAAACCGGGATTTTACGCATTGTGCTTTATGCCGTTCCGTTCCTGGCGCTTATTGGCGGATTGAGCCTATCCTGGGTGTTCGCCTTGCTGTCCCGGTATACGAACACGGTTTGGGGGACGGTAAAGACCACCTTTGCGGCTTGCGTTGCCCATCCGATCCGGTCGCTGGCAATGATGGCACTGACGATATTGCCGTATCTGCTTTTGGCACTCTCCCCGGCGATGGTTCCGGTATTTCTGCTGTTTGCCGTAAGCCTCAGCGCGTTTTTGCGTGTAATGCTCTATGATCCGGTATTCAAGAAGCTGGAAACGCCGAAAGAGGAGAAAGCCGATTAAAAACGGAAGTTTTCTTCATGTCTACCTCTTTTTTCCGCAAAGCGGGGTGCAGGGAATCTCTTTGAGAGATTCCCTGCATTTTTTTGTAAAATCTACCGGGAAAAGATTGCATTTCCCCGGTGATGTGTTATGATAGCTTTGACATCAGATACTCAGTCTAACCACATTTTTCTATGACTGGGCGTCAGCATCCCTTTTCACATAAAAGAAGGGCTGGCCCTATTCCCTTGCTCTTTAGAAGACGGAGAAAACGGTGGATATTTTGGCGCGGGAGCGCCGAAAGGATAAGCTTATATGAAATTCTTTACGAAAGAAAAACTAAAAGAGTTTGCTATCATCACCATAGGCGATATCATCGTGGCAACAGCGGTGTTCTTCTTTATGCTGCCCAGCCATGTTTCCGTAGGCAGCGGCGCTGCCCTTGCCATGGTGATCAGTAACTTTATTCCGCTTTCTGTTTCTACCATCACGCTCCTTTTAAATGTGGTGCTGCTGATCATCGGCTTTTTGCTGATCGGTCCGGAGTTTGGCGGAAAGACCATCTACTGCGCCGTTTTGATGCCCGTGGTGATGGGTATCTACGAACGGATCTTCCCCAATTTCCAGTCCATTACCCAGGATCCGCTTTTGGATGTGATCTGCTACATCTTAGTGGTGGGCGTGGGTCTGATGCTGCTGTTTTCCTACAATGCATCCTCCGGCGGTCTGGATATCGTGGCAAAGCTGATGAACAAGTACCTGCGGATGGATATGGGAAGAGCCATGTCTGTTTCCGGTATTTTGGTTGCGCTGTCTTCTGCCCTTTGCTGTGACGCGAAGACCGTGGTCATCAGTGTGCTGGGTACCTATTTCGGCGGTATGATCGTGGACCATTTCATCTTTGGTCTGAACATCAAGCGCCGGGTCTGCATCATCTCTCCTAAGCTGGACGAGTTCGTGGAGTTTATTCTCAAGGAACTGCACAGCGGCGCTACGATCAATGAGATCATCGGCGCCTACGACAATACTCCCCGCCGAGAGGTCATTACCATTGTGGATAAGCAGGAGTACCGCAGGCTTATGGACTTTGTCCGCAAGACAGACCCCAAGGCGTTTGTGACGGTCTACTCCGTCAGCGATATGCGGTATCAGCCGAAAAAGTGAGGGAAGTTTTCATACTAAAAAGGGCGTGCTGCGATAAGCAGCACGCCTTTTACCGTATTTCCAATCAAGCTTCCTTTACGATGACATAGCCATCCACTAAGTTTGCCTGCTCTAAAGTGCCCTCAATGGCAACGGTGCGTTCCATGAGATCCGTGAGGATCACCATACCATCCTTGCACTCCAAAAGCATTACGTTTTTCATCACGATGGATTCCGGATCTTTTTTGTTCTTATAAACCGTAGAAAGACACATATTTTTCTCCTTACTTTACATCCAGGCTTGCAAGCACTGCCTGCAGCCGCATATTGCCCTTTTCAAAATCGGAAACCGCTGCCATGACCTGCTCGTAAGCGGCGTGGCTGCCGGCCTTTTCCAGCTGAACGGCAAGCTGCGCCAGTTCGTTTGCGTGGCTTGCGTTGTGACCTGCCATATACTTCATCAGTGCCAGCAGCTCCTCCATGGGAGTGTGCTGACAGGCGGATGCGCAGCCTGCGCACTGACCGCCGCAGTCGTGGGAGTGGGTATGGGCATCGGCCGCCCTGTGGAGATGATCGTGGGAATGGCTGTGGGTATGCTCATGGGTGTGGGCGACACCGTCGTGGGTGTGCTCGTGGGTATGGGCATGCTCATGGTCGTGGCAGTGGCCGCCAATATGATCGTGTCCGATATGCATAGGAATTCTCCTTTTCGTTTTTCTTTTATTATATCGGGAAGTAGGGTAGATGTCAAACAAAAAGGGAAGAGGCATTGCCTCTTCCCTTAAGAATTATTGTGCGGCTTCCGGAGTCAGCTCAAAGGAAAGGATCTCTCCGGTCTTTTCGTTCTTTACGATGGCAACAGATGCCACCTTGATAAGGGACTGGTACTTGTCCTTCTTCGGACCGCTCTTGGAGTAGCCCCAAAGGGTGTCTTCGTCGTAGTCCTTTTCTGCAGCCTGACCGGCAGCAAAGGCAGCTTCGTCCAGGGTGTAGACGGCTACGGTGTAGTCGGTCTCGTCCTCAAACATAGGACGGAACGCACTGTCTACCACGCAGAAGACCTTCTCGTCGTCCCAATCGTCGGTCTTTTCCAGCACCAGAGCGGCCATTTCTTTGTTGGCCTTTACACGCTGCTTGTCGGTATAGTCGGCACTGCGGGAAGTGTCGGTGTAGCGGTATGTAAGGTATCCGACAGCGCTGCCAACGCCCACAACAAGCAGGAGCACCAGGGCAGCCACCTGCTTTTTGCTGAAGCGCAGGTTTGCGCTTGCATCGTAGGTCAGCTTTGCCCGGGCGGTGACAGGCACCAGTACCCGCAGGAACAATGTGATGACAACAGACTCGATGGGGAAGAAGAACAGGTTCTTGAAAATGCGGGCCATAGTGGTAATGCCCATAATGGACTCTTTTGCCTTTTCGGGGTTACCCATATAAGTATACTGCCATGCGAAGATCAGCTGCTGCAGCACCACATTTACCAGGAAGCAAATGAGGAATCTTGCGATGATCACACGGGTGGCACTGGGCTTTGCCCGGTACAGACACAGGGCATAGATCATCGTGCTTGCGATCTCCGTGAGCATAAAGGGCAGGAAGTAATCGCCGGTGGGGAAGATCATAAAGCCAACGGTGTCCGAAATGATGGCGGCGGGGATCGCCACTACCGGTCCGAAGACCATAGCGCCCAGCGCGGTTGCCAGGGTGGCGGTCTGAATCGCCATCTGGGGTCCTATGTAGATGGCAAAGGGCTTCAGCGCGATACGCAGAGCGATCATCAGCGCGGTGATCACCAGCATTTTGATGTCCTTTAATTCCGCGGCGGCATCCTGCCAGTAGGCTTTGGAGAAAGGATGGGGATAGAGCGTTCGGGATTTTGCAGTTCTTGACATAAAAATAACCTCCTTAATGGAAACGATCGTCGGTCTGCCTGCAGCTCAAATAAAAAGCCCCCTACGCATAGCGTAAGGGGAGTAAAAGCACAAAGCAGCAAAATCAGCCGACGGATTCGTCTGACCGAGTATCGCCTTTCATAATGGAGGTGGTCCAATATGGCAGCGGGTGCGGATACCTTATCGCGGAATGATTCCTTCGTCTGCCAGACAACTCCCCATTTTGGCAGCACTTTACGCAAGGTCTCCTACTCTGTTCGCATGTATCATACACCATCAGTGCGCATTTGTAAATCCCTTTTTGCAAAATTTAGAGAAAAAAGAGGGTAATTACAGACAGCTGTGTTGCCTGAACGGACAAAATGGGCAACCTTTTGTTGAAAATGCTGAAAAACCATTGAAAATCAAAGGAAAATACACTTGATTTTTGTGGGATATTCCTTTATAATGGCTCTATATTGGGTTAGGAGGGAAACGCTGTGGGCGAACTCATTACAGTCCTTTCCGGCAAAGGCGGAACGGGTAAGACTACCCTGTGCGCCGGCATCGCATCTGCCCTTGCGCTTTCCGGCGAGAAGGTCCTGTGTATCGATTGCGATATCGGTCTGCGGAATCTGGATATTGCCTTGGGTATGAGCGAAGAAAACGCGCTCTCTTTCCTGGAAGTCTGCCGTGATGGCTACGGTCTGCAGATGGCGACCCAGCATATTTCTTTCCCCAATCTGTACTTCCTCACTGCCCCTGTCCGCGCAAGCGCTCAGGATATCGATCACGAGTCCTTCCTGCAGATGCTGCGGCGCGCAAGGGAGGAGTTTAGCTATATCTTCTTAGATGCTCCTGCCGGTCTGGACGCAGGCTTTGACTTGGCTGCAAAGTATGCGGACCGGGCGATCTTAGTCACCGGCGCAGATCCTGCTGCCGTGCGGGATGCCGCTCGGGCAGGCGAGGTGCTGGAGCTGATGGGGAAGACGGATGTACGCTTGATCGTCAACCGGGTCAGCAAAAAGGTAGTATCCTTTATGAACTGGACTGTGGACGATGTTATGGACAGCGCAGGTCTGCCCCTTTTGGGCGTTGTGCCTGAGGACGGCAATGTGCTGCTGGCCGCCGCATTCCGCATCCCCTTACTTACATATACAAGAAAAGGCGCGTCGGCTGCCTGCAAGCGCATCGCCCGCCGCCTTCAGGGACATACCGTAAAAATTAAAATTTAAAATATAAAAAGGAGATGACTGCTGTGAACATAGCGTTTCTTGCCCACGATAAGAAAAAAGAACTGATGGTTCAGTTCTGTACCGCCTATAAGAGTATTCTCGCAAAGCATAATCTGTTTGCAACAGCCACCACCGGACGGCTGATCGCGGACAATACCGGCCTGCCCATCAATATGCTTCTTTCCCATAAGCAGGGCGGACATCAGCAGATCAACGCCCGCATTGCGTACAACGAATTTGATTTGGTGCTGCTTTTCAACGATCCCAATACCAACGATCATTGGGACGATATGCAGCTGATCGAAACCATCCGCCATTGCGACCGCCACAATGTCCCCATCGCTACCAACCTGGGCAGCGCGGAGATGTTCGTACTGGGTCTGCAGAGAGGCGACCTGGATTGGCGTGAGATGTATCACAACAAACCCAAATACTAAGCATTAAGGAAAATTACTATGGAACGAATCAAACCCCGGACCCTGTCCGGTTTTATGGAGCTGCTGCCCCAGAAGCAGGCAAAGCTGGAAAAAATGATGGCAGTGCTCCGGGATACCTATAGCCTTTACGGCTTTGCGCCGCTGGACACCCCCGCCATCGAGGATGCCCGCATCCTCCTTGCCAAGGGCGGCGGCGAAACAGAAAAGCAGATCTACCGCTTCCAAAAGGGCGACAGTGACCTGGCGCTCCGTTTCGACCTGACCGTGCCTCTTGCAAAATATGTGGCGCTGCATTACAACGACCTGAGCTTCCCCTTCCGCCGCTACCAGATCAGCAAGGTCTATCGGGGTGAGCGCGCCCAGCGGGGTCGCTTCCGTGAATTTTATCAGGCGGACATCGACATCATCGGTGATGGCAAGCTGGATATTCTCAACGAGGCGGAGAT
>JAZSAB010000003.1:0-4112 GCA_045601675.1 Faecousia sp. | reverse complement strand
AACACCATGGAGCTGGTGGACTGGCTGCGTCAGTACTCCGCAAAGAAGGACGATGTGTACCTCCGTGGCTTCCTGGGCAGAATGCTCTTTAGCAATGAAGATGTATTTAAGCAGGTCAATGTCCTGTCCGGTGGCGAGAAGGTCCGTTGCATGCTCTCTAAAATGATGCTCTCCGGCGCCAATGTTGTGCTGCTGGATCAGCCCACCAACCATCTGGATATGGAATCCATCCAGGCGGTGAATAAGGGACTGGAAGCATTCCCCGGCGTGGTGCTGCTTGCCTCCCACGACCACGAGATGCTGACCTCTGTCTGTAACCGCGTCATCGCCTTCCAGCCCGACGGCACCATCATTGACCGCTACGGCACTTACGACGAATATCTCTACTGGATGGCTCAGCAGAAGGAGAAATAAGAATGAAGAAAATTTTAGATATCATCACTGCCAAGATGCAGCAGGCGTTCGTGGACGCCGGCTATGAGGCATCTTTCGGCCGTGTGACGGTTTCCAACCGCCCCGACCTGTGCCAGTACCAGTGCAACGGCGCACTGGCGGCGGCAAAGCAGTATAAGTGCGCGCCCATTCAGATCGCAAACGCCGTTGCGGAGAAGCTCTGCAAGGACGATTTTTCCAAGATCGACGCGGTGATGCCCGGCTTTATTAACTTGGACCTGTCCGATGCTTTCCTGCAAAATTACCTGGAGGAAATGCGCACCAGTGAGGACTTTGGCGTAGAGAAGATCGGCGCCGGCAAGACCATCGTTGTGGACTACGGCGGAGCCAATGTCGCAAAGCCTCTGCACATCGGTCATCTGCGTCCCGCCATCATCGGCGAGGCACTGAAGCGGATGCACAAGTTCATGGGCTACAACACCATCGGCGATGTGCACCTGGGCGACTGGGGCTTGCAGATGGGTCTCATTATCGCGGAGCTCCATGAGCGTCAGCCGGAGCTTTGCTACTTCGATCCCAATTATACCGGCGAGTATCCCAAGGAATCTCCCTTCACCCTCTCCGAGCTGGAGGAGATCTACCCCACCGCATCCGCTAAGAAGTCCGACCCCGCTTTTGCGGAAAAGGCACACATTGCAACTTATGAGCTGCAGCAGGGTCGCCGGGGCTACCGGGCGATTTGGGATCACATTATGGGCGTTTCTCTTCCCGACCTGCGCCGGATCTACGGAATCCTGGATGTCCACTTTGAAAAGTGGCTGGGCGAAAGCGATGCCGATCCCTACATTCCCCCTATGGTGGAGGATTTGAAGAACCGGGGTTTGGCAGTAAAGAGCGAGGGCGCTTGGGTCGTTCCTGTTGCGGAGGACACCGACAAGAAGGAAGTTCCTGCCATGAACCTCATTAAGTCCGACGGCTCTGCCATCTACGCAACCACGGACCTTGCCACCATGGTCCAGCGTATGCAGGACTGGAATCCTGATAAGATGCTCTATGTCACCGATAAGCGCCAGGCGCTGCACTTTGCGCAGGTCTTCCGCGCCGCGAAGAAGAGCGGCATCGTAAAGCAGGAGACCGAGCTGGAGCATGTGGGTCACGGCACTATGAATGGCGCCGACGGCAAGCCCTTCAAGACCCGTGACGGCGGCGTTCTCCGGCTGGAGCAGCTCATCGGCGATATGATGGACTTTGTCCGGGCAAAGGTCGTGGAGAATAAGATTGTTGCCGAAGACGAGGTGGAGGAGACCACCAACAAGATCGCCCTGGCTGCCCTTAAGTATGGCGACCTGTCCAACCAGCCTACCAAGGACTACAACTTCGACTTAGAGCGCTTTGCCGCCTTCGAAGGCAATACCGGTCCTTATATCCTTTACACCATCGTCCGTATCAAGTCCATTTTGGCAAAGTACGGCGCTTGGGAAAACCTGTCCATTGCCCCTGCCGCAAACGAGCAGGCAAAGGATTTGATGCTCACCATCACCAAGTTCGCACCCACCATGGAAAGCGCATTGGCGGCATCCGCACCCAACCAGATCTGCGCGTATATCTATGAGCTTGCGGGCGCGGTGAATAAGTTCTACCACGAGACCCGGATCCTGACAGAGACCGACAAGACTCTGCAGGCAGGCTACATCAGCCTCATCGGTCTTGCAAAGAATATTTTGGAGCAGTGCATCCAGATTCTGGGCTTCTCTGCTCCGGAAAAGATGTAATTTCAGGACGGCGCTTTCCGGAGCGCCTCTAAGGAAAGCTCTCCGGCAAGCTTAAAAAGGGCGTCACTGAGCACCTTTTCTAAGGGCAGACCGGAAGCTTCCGCAATTTGTGTATAAAAAAGAGCCACACTTGGCTCCAGCAATAAGGTTACTTGTATCATAAACATCTCCCGATGAAAATTCCTCACACCATCCTATGCAGGCCCTTGACAGGTGTGATAGAATGTAGGGTAAAGAAATCAGCTTTGAAAGGTTGAAAACGATATGGCTAAGGAAAAAAGAGTAGAACAGATCACCGATATGGAGGTAGACTTTGCCCAGTGGTTTACCGATGTGTGCAAGAAGGCGCAGCTCATCGATTATTCTTCCATCAAGGGCGTGTTTATCTACCGTCCCTATGGCTATGCCATTTGGGAGAACATCCAGCGCATTATGGATGCCGAGTTTAAGAAGACCGGCGCCCAGAATGTGTATATGCCCCTTTTGATCCCCGAAAGCCTTCTGCAGAAGGAAAAGGATCATGTGGAGGGCTTTGCACCTGAGTGCGCATGGGTCACCCACGGCGGCAGCGAGGAGCTGGAGGAGCGCTACTGCATCCGTCCTACCTCCGAGACCCTGTTCTGTGAGTACTTTAAGAACGCAATTCAGTCCCACCGGGACCTGCCTATGATGCTCAATCAGTGGTGCAGCGTTCTGCGTTGGGAGAAGACTTCCCGTCCTTTCCTGCGTCACAGAGAATTCCTGTGGCAGGAGGGTCACACCATGCACGCAACTGCCCAGGAGGCACAGGAAGAGACCGAGCGCATGCTGAATGTCTACGCCGACTTCTGCGAGAATGTGCTGGCAATGCCTGTGACCCGCGGCCGCAAGACCGACAAGGAAAAGTTCAACGGCGCGGAAGCTACCTACACCATCGAGTGCATGATGCACGACCGCAAGGCGCTGCAGGCAGGCACTTCCCACTACTTCGGCGACGGCTTTGCCAAGGCATTTGACATCACCTTCACCGATAAGAACAACCAGCGTGTCAACCCCCATCAGACTTCCTGGGGTGTTTCCACCCGTCTCATTGGCGGCATCATTATGACCCACGGCGATAACAACGGCTTAGTTCTGCCCCCCAAGATCGCGCCTATCCAGGTGGTGGTTCTGCCCATCGCCCAGCATAAGGAAGGCGTTTTGGAGAAGGCAAACGAGCTGAAGACCCGTCTGGAGAATGCGGGCTTCCGTGTGAAGCTGGACGACCCCGATAACTCCATGGGCTGGAAGTGCGCCGAGTACGAAATGAAGGGCGTGCCTCTGCGTGTAGAGTGCGGTCCCCGTGACCTGGAGAACGGTCAGTGCGTGCTGGTCCGCCGCAACGACGGTGAAAAGACCGTAGTTTCCCTGGACGAGCTGGAAAGCGCAGTGAAGGAACAGCTGGAGCTGGTACACCAGGGTATGTTCGCTCGCGCAAAGAAGAATCTGGAGGACCACATCTACGAGGCCCACTCCCTGGAGGAGGCCAAGGAGCTGCAGGAGAAGAACGGCGGCTTCATCAAGACCATGTGGTGCGGCGGGCTGGAGTGCGAGATGAAGATGAAGGAAGTGGCAGGCATGTCCTCCCGCTGTATGCCCTTCAACCAGGAGAATCTGGGTGAGGTATGTCCCATCTGCGGCAAACCCGCAAAGACCATGATCCTCTGGGGCGTTGCGTACTAATTGACAATTGACAATGGACAATTGACAATTATGTGATCTCAAAAAAGAAAACACGGTGGTTTTTCCACCGTGTTTTTTGCTTTTTGGGAGGTGATTATCTCTGCAGGAAGCCGACCTTCTTGTAGACCTTGCGCAGGGTTTTCTCTGCAACATAGGAGGCCTTCTGAGCACCGTCCCGGTAGACGGATTCCAGATATGCCTTATCCTTCATCAGGCGCATGGACTCTTCCCGGATGGGCCGCAGAT
>JAZSAB010000002.1:0-15995 GCA_045601675.1 Faecousia sp. | reverse complement strand
CCTTTACTTGTTCAGCGCAATTTGCCAGTTTGTAGGCGTTGCTGTCATTTACAACATCGACAAGAAGACTTTGGAAAAAATGACTGCTGAGCTGGCTGAGCGTCACAGTGCAGAAGTAAACGCCAAGTAATTTCATTCTGTAAAGCCGCATCACCCTGTCGGTTTTCCGGCAGGGTGATATTTAAAAGCAATGCATTTCCCGCTATTTGAACAGGAGGTTCCTTTTATGAGAGAAATTATCAAATTAAACAGCACATGGTCTTTCAGCAAGGAGGCTACAGCCGTTCCTTCCGCCATTGATGCTGCATGGGAGGTCGTCAACCTTCCTCATTCCTGGAATGCTATCGACGGCCAGGACGGTGGCAATGACTACTACCGCGGCACCGCCTACTACGCAAAAGCCATTAGCAAGTCCGATCTGCCTGCTGCAGACCGCTACTATTTGGAGATCCGCGGTGCTAACTCCTCCGCTGATGTGTACATGAACGGAAAAGCCCTGGCGCACCATGACGGCGGTTACTCCACCTGGAGAGTAGATGTTACTGAGAGTTTGGACGAAAACAGCCTGCTGGTAATTGCTGTGGACAACAGCGCCAACGAAACTGTCTACCCCCAGATGGCAGACTTCACCTTCTACGGCGGCATCTACCGTGATGTGAATTTGATCTGCGTAAACGAGTCCCACTTTGACCTGGACTACTATGGTGGCCCCGGCATTGCGGTCACTCCCACTATTGACGGCGCAAACGCAACCGTCAAGGTCGATACCTATGTATCCAACCTGAAGGTAGGTCAGACCGTCCGCTGCACTATTTACGATGCCGAGGAAAAGGTGATCGCGCAGGCAGAGTCCGGAGAGACCTCCGCAGAACTGACCATCGAAAATGTCCACCTGTGGCACGGCCGCAAGGATCCCTACCTCTACTGCTGCGAGGCGGAACTGGTGGAGGACGACAATGTGATCGACAGCGTCTGCACCCGCTTTGGCTGCCGCAGTTCCAAGATCGATCCTGATAACGGTTACATCCTCAACGGCGAAGAGTACCCCCTGCGCGGCGTTTCCCGTCACCAGGACCGCTGGGGCGTTGGTAACGCTCTGCTGCCCGAGCACCACGAAGAGGATATCGAGCTGAGCATGGAAATGGGCGCTACCACCATCCGCCTTGCCCACTATCAGCACGATCAGTACTTCTACGATCTGTGCGACGAGAAGGGCCTTGTGATCTGGGCGGAGATCCCCTATATCTCCAAGCATATGCCCACCGGTCGTGAGAACACCATTTCCCAGATGAAGGAGCTGGTGATCCAGAACTACAACCACCCCTCCATCGTTGTTTGGGGTCTTTCCAATGAGATCTCCATCGCCGGCTCCGGCGAGGATCTGCTGGAGAACCACCGCATCCTCAACGACCTGTGCCACGAGCTGGATAAGACCAGACTGACCACCATCGCAGCGGTCTCCATGTGTAAGATGGACGATCCCTACCTGCAGATCCCCGATGTGGTATCCTACAACCACTACTTCGGCTGGTACGGCGGCGACACCGATATGAACGGTCCCTGGTTCGATAAGTTCCACGAGATGCACCCCACCATTCCCATCGGCTGCTCCGAGTACGGCTGTGAGGCGCTGAACTGGCATACCTCCGATCCCCGCCAGGGCGACTACACCGAGGAATACCAGGCATACTACCACGAGGAGCTCATCAAGCAGCTCTTTAGCCGCAAGTACATGTGGGCAACCCATGTTTGGAATATGTTCGACTTCGGCGCCGATGCCCGTAACGAGGGCGGCGAGAACGGTCAGAACCACAAGGGTCTGATCACCATGGACCGTAAGTATAAGAAGGACTCCTTCTACGCTTACAAGGCATGGCTCTCCGACGATCCCTTTGTCCACCTGTGCGGCAAGCGCTATGTGGACCGTGTAGAGGATGTCACCAAGGTCACCGTGTACTCTAACCTGCCCAAGGTCGAGCTGTTCGCAAACGGCGTTTCCCTGGGTGTGAAGGAGGCTGCGGACCACTTCTTCTACTTCGATGTTCCCAATAGCGGCGAGACGGCGCTGAAGGCCGTTGCAGGTGACTGTACCGACGAAAGCGTTATCCGCAAGGTGGATACCTTCAATGAGGAGTACCGTCTGAAGGAAGAGGGCGCGGTCCTCAACTGGTTTGATGTTGTGGAGAAGCCCGGTCGACTGTCTTTGAACTCCAAGATGGGCGAAGTGCTTTCCACCTTCCGCGGCAAGCTCCTCTTTGCCAAGCTTATGGGCAAGATGATGGGCGGCAACAAGAAGGGCGAGAAAGCAAAGCCCATGGGCTTTGAGATGAGCGCGGATATGATGACTATGATGAATGGCTTCACTGTCCTGCGTCTTATGACCCTGGCCGGCGGCATGATGGATGCCAAGTTCACCAAGGAAGATCTGCTGGAGCTGAATGTAAAGCTGAGCAGAATCAGAGCTCCCAAGAAGAAATAAGTTTAAAATCCCCCGGGAAACCCTCCCGGGGGAATCTTTTTGAAAAAACTATTGACAAATTTATCCGGATATACTATTATATGTTAGGAGTTAGCGTGAGCTAACTGCTTTTAAAGCTGCTTGGTTAGTTGCGGCTAACTTGCAAAAAATCTTTAGGGAGGTCGAAAATATGAATCTTCTGACTGCAGAAGAGGGAAAAGAGTATATCATCCGTGATATTGAGACCGACGACGAAGAGCTGAACGCCTTTTTGTTCTCCCTGGGGTGTTACAGCGGCGAGCCGATCACAGTGGTATCCCGCCGCAGAGGCGGCTGTACGGTGTCCATCAAGGACCGCAGATACAACATCGACAATCAGCTGGCAGAGGCCATTTTGGTGTAAAATTTTGGCAAGCAGCGTCAGCTGATTGCCTTTTGACACTGAGTTAGCGACTGCTAACTCAAAGCAAAATCAGAAGTATGGAGGAAAAGCAGAATGAGAATCGCGTTTGCAGGCAATCCCAATTCCGGCAAGACCACGATGTACAATGCCCTTACCGGTCGAAACGAAAAGGTCGGCAACTGGGCAGGCGTTACCGTCGACAAGAAAGAGGCACCCATTAAGAAGGCGTATTCCGGAGATGTGGAGATGGTTGCGGTAGACCTTCCCGGCGCATATTCCATGTCACCCTTTACATCCGAAGAGAGCATTACAAGCTCCTATGTCAAAAACGAGCGTCCCGATGCCATTATTAACATCGTGGATGCCACCAACCTGAGCCGCAGCCTTTTCTTTACCACGCAGCTGCTGGAGCTGGGCATTCCCGTTGTGGTGGCGCTCAATAAGCATGATATCAACGAGAAGAAGCAGACCGATATCGATGAAAAGGCGCTGTCCCAGATTCTGGGCTGCCCCGTGATCGAAACCACATCCACCACCGGCGCCGGTCTTAAGGAAGTTGTCCTGGCAGCCGCAGCGCTGTGCGGTCAGGATCAGAAAGCACCCTACGACCAGGGCTGTGTGGACCTTACCGATAAGAAGGCGGTGGAGCTTGCAGACCGTAAGCGCTTCAGCTTTGTCAACAAGGTGGTCGCGTCTGTAGAGACCCGTAAGGTACTTACAAAGGATAAGAATTTCCAGGATAAGATCGACGCGGTGCTGACCCATCCGCTTGCGGGTCTTCCCATCTTTGCGGTCGTGATGTTTCTGGTGTTCCAGATCAGCCAGGCATGGCTGGGTGTTTGGATCGCGGAGGGTTATGAGTTCGAAAGCGGTTTAGTCATTCCCGGTCTTGTCACCCTCATTGATATGTTCAAGGAATGGGTTGCAGGACTGCTAATTGGCAGCAATGATTTCCTGGTTGCCTTGCTGACCGAGGGCATCATCGGCGGTGTTAGCGCTGTCGTTGGCTTCCTGCCCCTTGTTATGGTGATGTACTTCCTCATCGCTTTGCTGGAAGACTGCGGCTATATGGCCCGGGCTACCGTTGTGCTGGACCCCATCTTCAAGAAGGTCGGTCTTTCCGGCAAGTCCGTGATCCCCTTTGTCATTGGCACCGGCTGCGCCATCCCCGGCGTTATGGCTGCCCGCACCATCCGCAACGAGCGTGAGCGCAACGCGACCGCAATGCTGACTCCCTTTATGCCCTGCGGCGCAAAGCTGCCGGTCATCGCTCTGTTTGCAGGCGCTTTCTTTGACGAGGCTTCCTGGGTTGGTACGCTGATGTACTTTGTGGGCATCGTGTTCATCCTGCTGGGCGCACTGCTTGTCAATAAGATCGCAGGTCACAAGAACCGTAAGTCCTTCTTCATTATGGAGCTGCCGGAGTACAAGGTTCCCTCTCTCAAGCGCGCCCTTATCTCCATGTGCAGCCGTGGCTGGGCATACATCGTTAAGGCCGGCACCATCATCCTGGTATGTAATGCCGTTGTCTTTATCATGCAGTCCTTTAACTGGAACTTCCAGCTGGTGGAGGAGGGAATGGAGCAAAGCTCCATTCTGGCAACCATTGCAAATCCCATTGCCACGCTTTTGGTGCCCGTTGTGGGCATTAGCGCATGGCAGCTGGCTGCTGGCGCGGTCACCGGTTTTATCGCTAAGGAGAATGTGGTAGGCACGCTGGCTGTGTGCTATGGCTTCGTCGTCAATGACGACCTGGAGATGGTTGGCTCCGGCAACGAAGTGGCGGCAACCATGGTGGGACTTACCAAGGTGGCAGCACTGGCTTACCTGATGTTTAATCTCTTTACACCGCCGTGCTTTGCGGCAATGGGCGCTATGAACGCGGAGATCAAGGACCGGAAGTGGTTCTGGGGCGGCATCGCGCTGCAGCTTGCCACCGGTTACAGCGTTGGCTATCTGGTCTACCAGATCGGCACGCTGATCACCACCGGCTCCTTTGGCGCAGGCTTTGTTGGCGGACTGATCTTCCTGGCAGCCTTTGCCTTGGTACTGTTCTACCTGTGCACCCGTGCGGATAAGAAAGTAAAAACGGAATACTCCCTCAACAAAAAGTAATTGCCTATGAAACCAGTGGATTATCTTATCATTATTATTATCGCGGCGATCCTTTTTGCTGCAGCGCGCTACATATACAAAGCAAAAAAGAGGGGCGTCAAGTGCATTGGCTGCCCGGATGGAGTAAAATGCTCCGGAAACTGCTCTGGCTGCAGCGGAAACTGCTGCGGAAAAGCGGAGTAAATAAAACGAAAGCGGCTCTTCTTCGGAAGAGCCGCTTTTCATAGTGCGCGGGATGTGCTATAATGGAGAAAAAGTGAAAGGAGACTGCTATGGCAGAGCGCGTGGACAACTATAAAATACAGGCGCAGCAGGCAAAGGAGCTGTTCCTTACCTACGACCAGCAGGAGCTGATCGCCCGGTGTAAGCTGCGCTCTGATGATGCGTTTTTCTATACGAAATTTCTAAATGATAAATACCGTATTTGCCGCAAGACCGGCGATATGGAGCGGCTTTGTGACGGCGCTTGGGTAGACGGCAACAGCCACGCAGAGGTGATGACCATTCTGGATTGGCTCTGCGACAGCCGACCGGACAGGTATATCACCGGCCGCTGGGTCAATATCACTTCCCAAAACCATAGCTTCCACAACGACCTCCAGCAAGACACCCGGGATCCCTACGCAGAGCTTTTCTCCCAGGATCTGGATACTTTCCGGACGGCTTGTCTTGCCATGGGTGGGGAGGCGTTTCCCGGCGGGGATGCCGCCTGCACCGTGGAGATCATTGACGGCCTGCGGGTGCTTCTCCAGCTGTGGTGCGCGGACGAGGATTTTCCTGCCCAGCTTCGGATTTTCTGGGACGAAAACGCAACCCGCTACATCCGCTACGAGACCACCTGGTTTGTCACCGGCCTTTTGCTGCAGCGCCTGCGGGAATCATTTAAAAAGATGCAAACGGAGCGGGCGCTATGGCAGTAAGACTTTCAGACCATTACCGCAAAAAATACGGCTGCAAGGTCTATAAACTAAGTATAGATGCAGGCTTTACCTGCCCCAACCGGGACGGCACGCTGGATACCCGGGGCTGCATTTTCTGCGGCGCCGACGGCGGCAGCGCCTTTGCCGGGCGCGGCGGCAGCATCAAAGAACAGCTGGCAAGCGCAAAGCGCCGTGTGGCCTTTAAGGGCGGAGAAAAGTTCGTCGCCTACTTCCAATCCTTTACCAACACATATGCTCCCATAGAGACGCTGGAGCGCTGCTACCGGCAGGCAATTTCCGGAGAGGATGTTGTGGAACTTGCGATCGGCACGAGACCGGACTGCCTGTCCCAGGAAGTGATCGATCTGCTTGCGGGTTTGGGAAAACCCGTGACTGTGGAATTGGGACTGCAGACGGTCCATCCGGAGAGTGTCCGGTACATCCGCCGCGGTTACGAAAATGAAGTGTATTTCGACGCGGTGCGGCGGCTGAAAAATGCCGGGATCGGGGTGGTGACCCATATTATTTTGGGTCTTCCCGGGGAGACGGAAGAAATGATGGTGGAAACCACCCGGGCAGCCGTGGCTGCCGGCACGGACGGCGTAAAATTCCACCTGCTTCATGTGCTGCGGGACACAGACCTGGAAAAAGACTATTTGGCGGGAAAGTTCCGCTGTCTGGAGCTTCCTGAGTATGCCGGTATTTTGGACAAGTGCCTTGGGGTTTTGCCACCGGAAACGGTGGTCCACCGGATTACCGGTGACGGCGCGAAAAAAGACTTGATCGCGCCACTATGGTCAGCGGACAAAAAGCGGGTGCTGCAGTATTTAAACACCCATTTGAAGAACTTTTGAGAAAAAGAGGGGATACGCTTTGAAGAAAGTGGTTTTAATAATTTTGGCAATGCTATTGCTGACTGCCTGCGGGCAGAAAGAAGAAAGAAAACAGGAGGCGGTATATATGAATATTACGGCGCAGCAGGCAAAGGATATCATGGACACCCAGGAGGGTTACATTATTCTCGATACCCGGACGTCGGAAGAATATGACGAAGGTCACATCCCCGGCGCTATCGTGATCCCTCATGATGAGATCAAAGAAAAAGCAGAAGCGGTACTGACCGATAAGGATCAGCTGATCTTAGTCTATTGCCGCAGCGGACGGCGCAGCAAGATCGCGGCGGAAAGCCTGGTGGAGCTGGGCTACACCAACATCCGGGAGTTCGGTGGCATTCTGGACTGGCCCTATGAGGTGGAAAAATAAGAAAAGTGCGTGTTACAGTCATCTTGCAACACGCACTTTTTTATCAGTTATTTAGCATTTTGTTTAGCTTTTTTATCTTCTTCCGCTCAACGCAGTAGACAATGAGCCAGATAAGGGCATAACCGGCGATAAAAATACCGGTAAAGATCAAAATGGGTGTAAGCTGCCGGAGCAGCCAGCCGTTTAGCAGATAAGTGAGAATGTAGGCGATATAAAGCGCGCCGCCGTGAAGCAGGATCATAGTGGGCAGGGGCAGCTGCTCCATCTGGTAAATGGCGGTCATACCTGCCACGATGAAAGCAAGTAAGGTGATCGTCAGGATCCCCATACAGACCTCGCTGGGAGAGAAAGACTCCACTGCTCCGGTTGCGCCAAGAATGCCGTAGATAATCGCCAGCACCACCGGTCCGCCGCCGGCGCATAACAGACCTCTCAGCAAAAATTCCTTCCAAAACTTCTTCATTTTGTTTCAAACCTCCTTTTGATTTGGGCGAAGCACCGCCGGGAGACATACTCTTTGTAGCCGCACTTGAAGACGGCGTCCACGCTTCCCGCGTAAGTAACCTGGAACCGATCCAGGCGAGCCTCATTTGCCAGGGTGCTTTTGTTGATGCGGACGAAAGAGGGAGGGAGCGTTGCTTCCAATTCATATAGCCGCTGTTTCAGACGGTAGCGGCGATTCTTGGAATCAATGGCATAGGTTTTGCCGTCTATGACGGTGATGCACTCGATTCCGGAAACGGTAAGCATTTTGATCTCGTCCTCGGTGTAACCGGGGATGCGGTCCGTACCCGTATGCCCGAGGATCAGCGCTTCGATCTCGTTCACGAGCGCGGTGCGGCTATGGACGGTTGCCACCACTTCTTCGTCCTTTTCTTTGTCGATGATCAGCTTGAATTTCATCCTGTCACCTCCTGTGACCATATTCTATCACACGAAAAATCAGAAATGTTGCAAAATGTGCCCATCGGTAATTTTGGGACGCTCAACGGACAAAAAACCGGAATAAGTGTGAGCGTGTTGCATAATGCAAAAAATGTCCGTTAGAATCTGTAGGGGCGACTATTAGTCGCCCGTGGGGGGATGACATCCGCCCCTACATCCGCAGGATGTAGAAAGTGCATAGTTTTAGGGCGTGTTGCAAAAGGAAGCAACACGCCCATGAAGCTTTTTACTTATCAAAGTACCTGCTGATCTCTTCCATACGGCTTTCCTGCTTTACGCCGAAGGGACAGCGGCTTTCGCAGTGACCGCATTGCAGGCAGGCATCCGCCTTTACGGACAGCTTGGTATAGTGGTTGGCGGCAATGGCATCGCCTGCCAACGCAAGGTCATAATACTTATTTACAAGCCCAATGTCGATGCCGGCAGGGCAGGGCTGGCAGTGGTTGCAGTACACGCAGGTGCCGGTGATGGTGTCGGCAGTAAAGCCGCCGATGACGGAGTAGTCTTTTTCTTCGTCGGTAGCATCCAGGAATTTCAGTACTTGGTCCAGATGCTCCATGGTCTGCACACCGGGCACGGCTACTAAGACACCGGGTCGGTCAATGGCGTATTGCAGACACTGATTGTGAGTCAGTGCCACACCGAAGGGGGACTGCTCCGCGCTTAAGAGCTGACCTGCAAAGAAAGGCTTCATTACGGAAATGCCCACGCCCTCTTTTTCACAGCGCTTAAACAGATCAAACCGCTCCTTCACAGAACCGATGCCGTACTCGTCGCCCTTCTCAAAGTCATAGGCGGGGTTGATGGAGAACATCATCATATCCACAGGAACGGTGTCCAGGATCCGGTTTGCTACGGACGGTGTGTGAGAGGAAAAGCCGATATAACGGACGATACCCTGTGCCTTTAATTCCTTTATGTAGTCCAGCACACCGATCTCCATCAGCTTGTCGAAATCCTCGTCCTCGTCTACGCAGTGCAGGAAACCGAAGTCCACATAGTCGGTATTCATGGTTTCCAGCTCCCAAAGGAAAGTCTTTTTGATGGTCTCAAAATCCCGGCACCAGCCGTACTCGCCGTTTTCATCATAGACCGCGCCAAAATGCACCTGCAAAAACACCTTGTCCCGCTTGCCCGCGATGGCTCTGCCAAAGGGGGCGTAGGTAGCGCCGGCAGTGCACATATCAAAGAAGTTGATGCCGTGATCGATGGCTTTGCGGATGATCGCCTCGATTTCGTCGGCGGGCGTTGTTCCGATGCCGCCCAAGCCAAGACCGAGAACGCTGAACTGCTCATTAAATCTACCGTGAGGGAGTTTCCTGTATTCCATAGTAACACCGACCTTTCTAAGCTTATTATAATGCAAAGGGCGCTTATGTTGCAAGGTGCAATTTTGCGTGTTATAATAAAATAAAGAGGTGACTGGATATGAAGAAAGTGAAAATTACCGCTGTTCGTAAGACAACCTATCCCGACCTGATGGCAAAGTACGAAAATCCCATAGAGCATACCTGCGATGTGGAAGAGGGGCAGACCTGGATCGCAAACGGGCACCAAAAGCCTGAGGGCTTCTGCGACAGCGCATGGGAGAGTATGTCTGCCTTTGTAAAAACCCTTGCCGAGGGCGGCGGAAACTTCTACGATGGCTGGATGAAAGATCCCAAGTCGGCAATGATCAGCTGCAACGACGGCTTCCGCCCAGTGAGCTTTTACATAGAAGCATTGGATGAGGATGCAGAATGAATCGGGAAGAATTGGAAAGCTACATAGCTGAAGCCTACGGCGTGGCGGGGGAGCATCCCTTTGCGGGGGATGCGGCGACCTGCGTATTTTGCCATCGGAGCAACCGGAAGTGGTTTGCGGTGATCATGGAGATTCCAAAGGAAAAACTGGACCTTTCCGGCGGCGGGGATATCCGGGTGGTGAATGTAAAATGCGACACCCGGCTGATCGGTTCCTTCCGGCAGGAAACGGGCATTTTTCCTGCTTACCATATGAGCAAAGCCCACTGGCTCACCGTAGCGCTGGACGGCACAGTGGAAGAAAGTAAAATCAAATTCCTGGTCGATATGAGCTATGACCTGACAAAAGGGAGAAAAAGATGAAGTTACTGATAAACGCGTTGACAAAATTTTCCTGCGGTCTAATGATGGTAGGACTGCTCCTCTTTCTGCCGGCAGGTACCCTTGCGTATCCCGGCGGCTGGCTCCTGATCGGCTTGTTGTTTCTGCCGATGCTGATTGCCGGGCTTATAATGTTCTTCAAATCCCCGGCGTTTCTCGCCAAACGGCTGGACGTCAAGGAAAAGCAAGGAACCCAGAAAGGCGTTGTTGCATTTTCCGGATTGATGTTTATTGGGGGCTTCGTGGTGGCAGGTCTGGACTACCGTTTCGGCTGGTCGAAGATGCCGCCTGCGGTAACCGTCCTTGCGTCCGTGCTGTTTTTAGTGGCGTATATGCTGTATGCGGAGGTTATGCGGGAAAACGCGTATTTGAGCCGTACCATCAAGGTGGAGGAAGGACAGAAGGTTGTGGACACTGGCCTTTACGGTGTTGTGCGCCATCCTATGTATATGGCGACCGTCTTGCTTTTCTTGATGATCCCTCTGATCCTTGGGTCCTGGTATGCACTGATCGTCTTCGCGTTCTATCCTGCAATTATCGTCGTTCGGCTGAAAGATGAGGAAGAATTGCTGACCCGGGAGCTTCCCGGGTATGTGGAGTATAAGCAGAAAGTAAAGTATAGAATCATACCCTTTGTTTGGTAAGTAAGAGGAGGACGAATATGGGTTCCATTATAGGCGGTTGTCACGAGGGAAAGTACACGCCACGGCTTTCCGAGGTCAAATGCCCCAAATGCGGGGAGTGGGTGGATGTGTTCGTCGTTATGGGCGGGCGCCCCGGTCAGACCGGAACCCTGTATAGTGATGAAAAATGCACCTGCGGCAATATCCTGCCCGCAGGCAGCTACGAGAGCGATTATGAGCAGAAAAAGCACCCGGAATTAAAACTCCCCCAATTTGTGCGGACAGCACAAATTGGGGCAGTTTAAACGCTCCGAACCTGCTTTTTATAAGCCCTTGATGTAAGCGTTAATGACTTCCTTGGCAAACGCGCCGGTGCCTGCACCGCCGGCTTTATCGATGTTTTCTGTCATGCTGCCACCTCCTGCGTAGCTTTCCGCAAGGGAAAGTAGAATCTGAGGCGTACAGGTGTAGTAATGCTCTGTGAAAAATGCCTGCAATTCTTTTGCCCAGGTAAGTGCGGAATCACTATCCGGGGCGCAAGGGCGCATTTTTCCCAGCCGAGCGAAGAAATCCATCACCTGAGCGCCTAAATCTTTTTCCTGCTCCTCGGTGCGGTTTTTGGATTTTTCTTCAAACTCCTTATAGGCATCGGTTTTGCCGTACAGTGCCTTTGCCTGCTGGCTGTATTCGTCCCTTTTCCGCATATTCTTCACTCCTATATCACAGAAACGATTTCGTCCAAATTCCGGTACTGACTATGCAGCGGCAGGGGCTTTGCGTCGTCAGCAGGATAACCCATAGCCAGCAGTGCGGCTACGGTCACATTCTCCGGCAGACCCAGTACTTCGGAGACCCGGTCCGCGTTAAAATACCCTACCCAGCAAGAGCCAATGCCCAGATCCGCGGCTTCCAGCATCATGTGTGTGCAGACGATGGCGGTGTCGGTTTCGCCGGATTCATAGCCGGGCTGTAGCTTATTCTTCCAGTCCAGAGTGCGGTCATAGCAGACCACCAGGATCACCGGGGCATCGAAGGTACAGCGGCAGACAGATGCCAGCTTTTTCCTTGCATCCTCGCTTTGAGCAAGGTAGATCTTCTGAGGTTGATTGTTGCAGGCTGTGGGTGCAACATGACCTGCTTCCAGAATAAGGCGCATATGTTCCTCCCGGATGGGTTGATCCTGAAAAGAACGGACAGAATAACGCGCCTTGGCAAGTTCTAAAAACGACATATCGGTATCCTCCTTTGCTTTTTTGTTATTATAGCACAGATTCGGACCTGTTGGCAATAATACTCCCGGAAAAGGTAAAGGGCGTATTGCAAAGTGACTGCAACACGCCCTATTTTCTATACCAAAAGTATCATTGTGCATTAGGTGAAACAGAAGGAAGATTGCTGAGGTTGTTGTTTTCGCTGCCGTCGGGGATGGATTTGAGGTATTCCGTATCCCCACGGTGGGCAATGCCGACACCGGAAATTTCTCCCTGCTTTGCCATAATTACCGCCTGCTGTTTTTCCACGATCGTGTTGTCAGAGAGCTGATAACCGGCGATCCTGCCGCCCTTCTTTACAAGACCCACGATCCGCTTCGCGTTGGCGTTTGCTTGCGGGATCTGATCCAAGGTCTGTTTTACAAGTTCGTGCCCGTCCATAAAACCACTCCTTTTGGCATAGCTTTTGCGGACATCAGGAGAATATTCAAGATGCTTATAAAAAGGTGTTAATTGTGCTGTTTTATTGGACTTTATAGGCGCTATGATACAAATGGGATTAAAAAAGCAGGCGATGATTTATAATGGAGGGAGAAAGTATGTTCCGTTTCTTATTTAGTCTGATTCGTGGTATATTACAGGTATTTTTTGGCTTTTGGTACTTCCTGCTAATCAAAAAGAATAAATATTAAGAGGTGTATTATGAAAAGAACAAGAACAGAGATAATTCGTGTGGGAATCGAAAAATACCAGCGTTTGCGGAAACAGCTATTTGAAAAAGATGTTTCCACAGATCTGGATTTTCAGAAAGCCTTTAACGGATTCTTTCGGATGGGTCGCCGTACAGCAGCATACTACGCAGACTACTATAAGTATCTCCAGGATCACAAAACCACAGGAATCATTTTTGCAGAAGCTTTGACATATTTATATGAGAGACACGGCAGGTTGGAGATGTCTTTTGTCAGCAAAATGGTTGCACTGGTAGATCCCAAGTATCCTATCTGGGATAGTGTCGTTACCAAAGGACACTTTGGAATAATGGCGCCCTATGCAAATGTGAAAAACCGCTTGCAAAAGGGAATTGAAAAGTATGAACAATATTGCCAACGCTATGATACATATATGCAAACTGCAGAGGCAAAGACAAAAATCGCGGAGTTTGAAAAGCTTTTCCCAGGCACAGAAATAACAGATGTTAAAAAATTGGACTTTATGTTGTGGCAGGAACGATAAAGTAGTACAAGAAAAGCCAGTGTCCTTTTGGACACTGGCTTAAATATTTGGTCCGAGTTGTTTTATAGGGTTTGAGTAAAAACCCAGTAATATCAACGGATTTTCTAATCTTAAAAAATAATTTTCCTGTATTTATCAATGAAATCCTTGCTTTCGCAAGGAAGAAATCTGCTGACGCAGATGAAATACAAACTGCGTTTGTATGAAATTAAATCCACCCATCGCTGCAGCGATTTCACACGCCGTAGGCGTATTTCATATTGCGAAGCAATATTTCACCCACCCGCAAGGGTGGATTTAGTTGAAAAAGCACCCCGAAGGGTGCTTTTTCTGGTCCGGATGACAGGATTCGAACCTGCGGCATCTTGCTCCCAAAGCAAGCGCTCTACCAAACTGAGCCACATCCGGATACCAAGAGGTATTATATACGAATTGCGGTTAGAATTCAATCATAATTTTGTTCCTTGCAAAACAAAACCAGGATGCGTTTGCATCCGGGTCAGTTTTACATATCCACATGTACGATTTCCGGGGCATCCTTCAGCGCCTCAGGGTGGTGGGTGACCACAATGGCTTGCGTTCCCATCTTTTGCAGATTCTCAAGAACCTGCCGTTCCGTCTGGGCATCCAATGCGGAGGTACATTCGTCCAGCAGCAGGATGGGACGCTCCATCAGCACCGCTCTTGCGATGGCAAGACGCTGCATCTGTCCCATGGAAAGACCGGCGTTATTCTCAAACACATGGGTCTGCTCTTTGTCGCTTAAGCTCTCCACGAAGTCCGCACAGGCAATGCGATAAGCCTCCTGTCGGATGACCGCGTCAGCGTCCGGGGCAACAAGCTCCATATTTTCCAGGATCGTGCCGGAAAACAGCGCATAGTCCTGAGGAACGTAAGCAAACAGATGCCGTGTATCTGCGCTGCAGGGGACTTCGCCCCGGTCAGTTTGCAGGAACACGCGCCCTTCCTGCGGCTGATACAGACCGAGAATCAGCTTGTAAAGCGTGGTCTTACCGATACCGGATGTGCCGGTAAGGCATGCCCAACGGTCCAGAGGAAGCTCCGCGCTGAAGTTTGTGAGGACAGGGTCCCGATCCTCCGGATAGCGGAAGGTGACATTTTCAAATACGACGGATTGAACATGCAAGGGCTCACTGCTATCCGCGGGTACAGATCGCTCCTTGCCTAAAAGCTCCTGCAAACGGCCATCCGCAACATCCACAGCAGCAAGCTGCGTCCAGGAACCGGAGATGCCAAGCAGCGGGGCGCGGAACAGGCTGAGAAGCTGCACCATGGCGGTGAGCACACCATAGGAAACATCGCCCTTTGCTACTTGGACAGCGCCCCAAAGGAGCAGCGCGCCGGTGCCCAGAAGAGAAAGTGCGGTTACGACGCTGTTGACCCCCACGGTCCAAAGCCGTCTTTTGAATTTTGCTTTAAGGCTGCGGCGAACCTTATCTTCAAAATGAAGCAGGACCTGCCGCTCCATTTGCAGGCTTTGGATCAGGGAGGTTTGCTGAAAATTCTCCTGCAGACCGGCAGTGACCGTTTCATCTGCCTTTCGCACCCGCTTGTGAAGCTTCTTTGCAAGGGGACGGAAGGAGGCGGAGATCAGCGCAATCACAAGACCGGCGATTAAAAACACCGGCGCGAGCTGCGGACAGATCAGCAGCACCGCCGCAAAGGCACCGGCAAGGCGCATAATTTGACCAAGTAGATTGGGCAGTACCCGTACCATACCGTCGCAAACGGTGCGCACATCCTCAAGACCGCGACTGAGAAGAGAGCCGCTGTGGTAGCTGCTCAAGGTCTCCGGGGCGCAGCCGATGACAGTGCGCAGCAGCGCTTGCTGCATAAGGGCGACAGCGTTGTCGGATGTGCTGTTTGTCAGCCATACTGTAAGGGTATGGATAAGCAACAGCGCCAGAAGATCTCCAAACAGGATACCGCCCCAAAGCAGAAGCTTTCCGTTACCCGTCAGCGCGGAATCGATGACGTAGCGGCTGGCAAGCGCCATTCCCACCTGCAGCAGCGCCTGAAGTGCAGACGCGAGCGCCAGCAGTATGACCCGGCGCCGTGGGACGGCGTGGGTGTTTTGCAGCCGGTTGAAAATCCGTTTCATTTGTGCGCCTCCGAACAGAATCTTCTTCTATTTTACAGGAAAAAAGGACAAAAGTAAAGCGCAGAACGCAAAAAGCGCAGGGCAGGTATGAATATATATGCACTACTAACAGGATAACTGTGAAAAGGTATGTATATAACGCATAAAATGCCTCCCTACAAGCACAAGTGTTTTTGTGAGATGGAATAATTTTTAGAAAAAGGACGATTTTTTTCGGAAATTTCATTGACTTGAAAGAGGTGTGGTGGTATAGTAGAACAATCATATTCCCCCCGTGTAGGGGGTCAGAGGAGAGAATGAAAATGAAGAAGCTTTTTGCACTTATTTTGGCTGTGCTGATGGTAGCATCCCTGGCAGCTTGTGGTGAGACCGGCAATGCCGGCGGCAACGACGCCACCGGCGGCGATCCCGCGGGCAGCAAGCAGACCTTCAAGATCGGCATCTGCCAGCTGATGACCCACGATGCCCTGGACGCAGCAACTAAGGGCTTTATCGACGCGGCAACAGAGGCGCTGGGCGCGGAGAACGTCACTTTCGATACCAAGGATGCGGCAGGTGAGTACACCAACTGCACCA
>JAZSAB010000001.1:0-2863 GCA_045601675.1 Faecousia sp. | reverse complement strand
TTCTCTATGGCTATGATACACTATAAAATGTATGATGTCAAGAAAATATTGAGAAAAGAAATAAAAAAGTGAAACTAAAGTATTGACAAGCGACACTTTTTAGTGTATAATACAGACAGTAAGAGAGCGGACCCCAATTTCAACAAGGCCTGTTGTAACCCCTACAACAAACACAAAGGAGCCTCGACAGCACGGAGAGACGGCAACCACATTACAGGAGGTAACACTATGAAACAGTACAATCTCAGCAGCATCATGAACGCAGCGTGGCGGATCTTCCGCAAGGGCGTCCAGTCCTTCGCCGTGGCTCTCCGGATGGCATGGGCCAATGCCAAGGCTCACAACGCAGCCAAGGCCACCGCTGGCATCACCGAGGAAACCCACACCTGGGCAGGTTGGAAGAACCTCGGCTATGAGGTGATCCACGAGAGCAAAGCCCTGTATAAGGCGATCCTGGCAGACCCCGCCACCAAGAGCGGAACCCGGGTTACTTGCTACTTCGGAGCTTCCCAGGTGCAGCCCATCAGCGCATAAGAAAAAGCCCTTTGCACCAGCCGGCAAGCAAATGTGCAAAGAGCCCAACACCAACCCAACCAGGGGAGGCCCCTTCATTATAGGCCAGCCTCCCCTCCAAGTCAATAAGAAAACGGAGGAAATAACGTGACAGGAACCACAATGCCGCCGGTAAGAATCAATCCGGAGGAGGCAATTACCCTTTTTAAGTATGCTAGATGTGAGGAGATGTACAGAGCAAAGGATTTATTTGACGAGTTCAAAAAGGCCAGAGGTTTGCAGGATGCAGCCTTGTGGGCACTTCTGGATTTGTGGGAGGTTATGACCCTGCTATCCTTTGTCTACGCTACCGGCAGGGTGCAAGGGATAAGGGAGGAACGAGCCAAGAGGCCACAATAAGTACAAAAGAAGCCGCCATGCCTCTGTCTGGAAGTGTGGCGGATTTTTCTGTGCAAATTTTAGTTGCTATTTCCGTTTTGATTTGTTATATTGTGGGTAGGATCGGTAACGAGGCATTGAAACCTTGGGTGCATTGAGCACAGCCGGTTCCTTAAGGACAGAAGACGAAATGCTGTCAGCGAATTGGATGTTGCGGGTGTTCTTGTCCTTCTGGTCATAGGCATTGGTCACCCAACTTGAGGCTTTTAAAAGTAAGCCACGGGAGGAGATGCCTTATCATAACAGATCCCCCACCGGCAATTGGAGCCTATTAAGGGATCTGTTATGATACATGATGCTCCTTGCATTATTAACCGGCACCGATCTTCGGCTGCTCCGTGAGCAAGGGGCATCTTTTTTGGGTCAATTTTGGGTCACACCCACCGAAATGCTCCAAAATGCACCACTACGAAAAGTAATGATAACCACTACAAAACAGGTCTATACCATGCATTTTAATATGAAATAATACGATACTTTCCGAAAAAGTCTGCTCTCATAACCCGGAGGTCGTAGGTTCGAGTCCTGCCTCCGCAACCAAAGAATTAACCCGGTATCTGTTGCGGATACCGGGTTTTCTTCGTTTATATGGCTGTTTTTGGTGCGGAAAGTTGAAATATTGGAAAATGCGGATTTTGTGTTTCCCTTATTGTTTCCCTTATGCGTTTACCGCCTTTATGAACTGTTCCAGTTGGTCGGCGCTTTCACGCTTCATTTTCTCGGTGACATGACCGTATACATCCAGGGTAAAGGCTGCGGTAGCGTGGCCCAGATTCTCCTGCACCGTTTTGATATCGTTGCCGGATCTGATGCTGGCTACTGCGTAAGAGTGCCGGAGATCGTGGAATCGGGTTTCCGGACTGCCTATCTGCTCCATAACCTTCTTGAAGGACTTGTATACGGAGGATGCAGACAGGTGGCGGCCCAGGTCATCGGTGAACACAAAGCCGCTCTGATCCCAACACTCGCCGTACCGGAGCCGGTTTTCCAGCTGCCGGAGCCGTACACGCTTCAGGGTGGCTGCTACCGTGGGAGCAATGGCCAGGGTGCGGCCTTTGCTGTTCTTCGTGGGGACCATCTGATACTGTCCCCGGCTGCCCCGGATCAGCTGCAGCTGCTTGTCTACGGTGATCGTCTTTCTGTCCAGGTCCACACAGTCCCACAGCAGGCCCAGAGCTTCCCCCTCTCGCATTCCGGTGAACAGGGTGACCGTGAACAGCTCCTCAAATTGATGCCCTTGTATGGCTTTCAGGAAGGCTGAGATCATATCTTCGTCCATGGGCTTCAGTTCCCGGCGCACAGCCCGGGGGAGAATACAGTGGTCCGCCGGATTGACTTTGATATATCCGTTGGATACAGCCTGCTGCAGGGCCTTGTGGAGTATGCCGTGGATGTTCTTGACCGTCTTAGGGGCAAGTCCTTGATTGTCACCGTGAGGCTTGCTGAGACCGTTGTAGAAGCTTTGAATCGTGTGGGGTGTGAGTGCGTCCAGCTTGATTGCTCCCAGTCCTGGCTTGATTCTGGACCTGACAACGCCTTTGTAATTGTCCACCGTCCGGGGCTTCACGGCTCCCAGGTATTCCGCAGACCAGATATCCAGCCATTGAGCAACGGTCATTTTGCTGGGTGCGGTATAGGTGCCCTCATCGATGGCAGCGGTGGCGGCTTTGAGCTTCTGAGCTACCTCTTTTTGTGTCTTGCCGGTGAAGGACTTCTGGATCTGACGGCCGGTGCCGGGATCATAGCCGATTGTGGCTCGTGATTCCCAGTAGGTGTACTCTTTGCCGCCACGCTTGACGGTCTTCTTGCGGTTCGTGCCGGTGCCGGCTGCTGCTTTTCTTGCCATTTTCTCTTTGCCTTTCCGGCGCAAATCTGCTATAATAAATGGTCAGACTGCCCCTATCTTGATGGG